>CAZEQL010000013.1:0-25917 GCA_964514415.1 uncultured Dehalococcoidales bacterium | reverse complement strand
AACAAATGATGGGACAGGAATTCTATACGAGATTATGTGGTTAACTATAGTTAACTTCGCCGGATAGCTTCAGTCCTGTTCGAGCAGCTACGGCAGCGCCCCTCAGGATTATCCTACTTGCTTACCTACGATCTAACATTTCATCGTAATGTGCAGTGTTAGTATTGGCCAGGTGGGTTATAGCTTCTTCAGTGATATTCCCGTTTTCGTTCGTATGCTGTGTGCTTCGTTGTTACAATTATCATCGGCGAGAGTTACAGAGTCAAATGCTCAGGCTGAAAGCCAGTTTAGAAATTCTACCGAATTATCCATTGCAGTATTGTGTTACAATTTTCCATTGTGAGCAGAGAAAAATACGAAGCTGACATAATGTTTCTGTGTCGCAGAGCGGAAGAGTCAGGTGCATCGCAAGCCGTTCTATTGCCAGTCGGAAATGTGGTTGTGGATGAGAGGGCATTATTAAAATGTATGGTGCCGCTATGTCCTCATTATGGTAGAAACCTTTTATGTCCCCCGAACGTGCTCCCTGTGTCCAAGTTCAGGGAGATTTTAAAACAATATCACCGCGCCATCTTGATAAAAGTAGATGCTCCTTCTGTTGAGCAAGTCAATGATTCCAGGATTGAGGGAGGGAGACAATCACAGTTACCTGGTAAGGATTACGAGGATTCCTTAAAGGCTGGCAAGATGAAATTGCAGGAGATAATTGGCCAACTGGAGGCTAGTTGCCTTGAGAAAGGATATTATTTTGCTGCTGGGTTTGTAGCTGGCTCCTGTACTCTTTGCGACCAGTGTGTTGGTATTGAATCAGGTTTACCTTGTCGCCATCCCTTTCGGGCTAGACCCTCCATGGAGGCGATGGGCATAGACGTGATGGCGACTGCCAAGAGAGCAGGGCTACACTTAAGTTTCGCCAAGGATAGGGGAAGAAGCTGGATAGGTTTGTTGCTTGTAGATTGAAGCAGGTATATGGAATCAAATACGCTGCTTAAATTGCTGGTAGAGGCTGGGTTAGGTTCTCGGCGATGGTTGGCCGATGCCATACGACAGGGCAGAGTGCAGGTAAACGGGGATGTGACAGAAGATTTCCTATACCTCGTGAATATAGAAAGGGACACTGTCACGGTAGATGGAAAGCTGGTTCACCTGGAACGTGAACCGACGGTCTATTTGATGCTTAACAAACCCACAGGTGTTCTCTCCACCACGAAAGATGACAGGGGTCGCAAAACGGTTATAGATGTTTTACCTAAAAAGTATCGCGGGCTACGACTGTATCCGGTTGGGCGGCTGGATAAGGATAGTACGGGGTTGCTACTTCTAACCAATGATGGGGAATTAACTTACCAGCTTACTCACCCTAAATTCGAGCACGAGAAAGAATATCTGGTTTTCATCAGGGGTAAACTGCAACCCGGTGAGAAAGTAGCAATAGAGAGAGGTCTTCAGCTTGGCGATGGTATGACCCATCCTGCTGTGCTAAAAGAGGTAAGGGCATATCCTCCTTTTAACTACAGCATAACGATACATGAAGGCAGGAAACGGCAGGTACGTCGCATGTTTGAAAAGCTTGGTTATCGAGCACTTGCTCTCAAACGGATTCGAACAGGAGGTCTCAGCCTGGGTAATCTCAAGGAAGGGGAAACACGCGAACTTACCTCTCAAGAGATGAAGACGTTTTTACTTAGCATCTCCGATAAGGGATAACACATCAGGGACATCTTCGTTTTCATCGGGGTGACGACATAATGGAAATGGAAATTTGGGGTGGCTTGTACACTTGGTTAAGGTAACGAATTGTTTCGATAGCTTGTGTTGCCTTCGTCTGGTTGTCTATTACGCCAGTGTCTTGACAGACGGGAAACTAATGGAATTAGTGTGGGGCAAGAATGATGCTGCGGTAAGTTCATTCATAAAGCTGTTGTCGGCAATGAGTTCCAGATAGGTTATTTCACGGGCTATTTTTTCCGCTTGCTGCTGAGCTTGCTGGGAGAGGAGAATGTTATAAGCACCAGAGAGTGAGGCATTACCTAAGAATTGAAACTTTTCCCAGGGAAGGTCGGGTAGGAGCCCTATCTGAATTGCCCTTTCTATATTTATGTGTTGCCCAAAGGCACCACCAATGAGTATCTGCTCAATGTCTGATAGTGGAATGCCAAGCTTTCTAAGCATTACCATAATTCCTGCATAGATGGCGGCCTTGGTACGGATGAGATTGTTAATATCTACTTCAGTAAGGACAATGTTTTCGCCGGTGCCTGAATCTGTCGCCCAGCAAAGAACATACTCGTATCCATGCTCTCCACGCTTAATACGAGAGCTATGGACTGCTGACTGCTGACTGCTGACTGCTTTTAGTATATGCCCTGCCTTATCTACAATCCCCGTAGTGAGCATTTCGGCTAAGGCAGATATCATCCCTGAACCACAGATGCCTGATGGTGGAGTATTACCAATCACCTTGACAGTAGGCTCCATGGTATTAGAATCTATGGTTACTTCCTCAATTGCACCTATGTTTGCAGGCATGCCACAGCTAACACCAGCTCCCTCAAAGGCAGGACCAGCACTACAGGCGCAAGCCATCATCCAATTCAAGTTGCCTAGAACAATTTCTCCATTAGTGCCGATATCTAAGAAGAGGCTAAGTTTGTCATTCTTGAATAGGTGTGAACTTAGCACTCCTGCGGTGATATCACCTCCAATATAAGCAGCAACCGCTGGAGCACAATAGATAAAAGCATTGGGATTAATCTTTACTCCCAACTCCCGAGCAGTGACCAAAGGAAACTGAGTTGTTGTGGAAATATACGGTTCCTGTCTAATATGCGTTGGAGGAAGTGAGAGGAAAAGATGGGTCATAGCAGTGTTGCCAGCTACTACCATCTGGTCTATATCCGTAGTTTTAAGGTTATTCTTCTCAGTCAGTTTATCTAACAACTCATTGATAGTCTGTATTACTAGCTGATTAAGCTGTTTTACACCCCCTTTATGCTCACTGTAGATGATTCTGGAAATAACATCCTCTCCGCAGGCAGTCTGCTTATTTAAATCTGATGCTTGATTAAGGATGTGACCTGAGCTAAGGTCAACCAAATTAGCCACAACGTTAGTAGTACCAATATCTACGGCAACGCCAAGTGGTTGTTGCTTTCTATAACCGGGATAAATATTGATGAGACGAGCATTTTTGTCTTGATTTTGAGTATTTATAACAACAGTAACTTGCCAGTTAGCTTTTCGTAGATTCTGGCTAAGTTTACATAGTAAAGGCAAACTGGCGGTGAGTTTCTCAATCCCGAACTTGGTTGCCACTGCTGATTTTAATCGGTCAAAATCAGCAGCGTTGTCTACCAAACTGGGTGGGGATAGTTCTAAAAAGGACTGGTGTACTGCTGGAGATAAAGGCCAAGCGAGGCGTATAGCAGATGCCTTTCTGCTAGTGGTGATCTCGGTGGTTAATCTCACCTGCTTTTTCTTGCTTGGCACAGAGATAACGAGGTCTCCAGCTACTTTAGCTACGCAAGATAGAACCCACCCCTGGTGAATCTGTTTGGCAGTAAGATAGGGAGTTTCATAGTCACTAACTTGACCTTTTTCAACTTTGACTAAACATCTGCCACAACGTCCTTGCCTGCCACAAGGAGCATCAATGAGTATGCCAGCCTTGGCGGCAGCATCAATTATCACTGTGCCTTGAGGTACTACAGCACTTTTTTTTGAGGGTAGAAACTCTACTTTAAGTAGTGATTGAGATTGTTTCGCTCCGCTCACAATAACATTACCAATTTTGCTTTAAGTAGCTACCTATATCTATGGCTTCACGAGGGCCTACCATAATTTTCCACTCGGGTAGCTCCTCTTCAAGTTCCCCTTTTATAATGGCTACATAACCAGGGATGATTATGTTGTGGTGGCTGATATAACTAGCCATGTTAAACTGTTTGACCGTTTTGGCAATCTGGGCAGCGCTGAACTTGCCCGCAGCCCATGCAGTAAGTACGGAGAGGCCTCCAGTATCACAGACTAGGAGCCACGAAGGAAAGCCGCTGGATTGCAGTTCACCGGCTATAGAGAAGTAGGTCAGGGAAAAGTCAGTGGTAACCGCCAGTGGGCTTGTGTCCTTGGGGTCGTTTATAGGATAGACACCGGCTGCTACCTGAATTGGCTTTTGAGGGTCGGTATATATGTTCAGGCGCAGCGTGAGCAGGGGATATATTGTGCCAGGTGAGAAATGGTCCAGGACAATAATGCCAGCGTATTTAGCTATGTGCTGAGCAGCTAATATTGCCTCTTCTTCTACCAAGGTGGTGCTATCGCCTGGGAAAGTTATTACAGGGTAGCCTAGAGGTTTGTAACTCTTGCTTATGGCTAGTCGCCGTAATTGAGTCAAAGTATCTGTTGAATCATTGAAGCTAAGAGTTCCCGGGTCAAGTATGATATCCTCAACTCCCTTTTGGTTTACCAGTTCTGTAAGTGCGGCAAGCTGACTTAAACCGTGTGGTTCAGATACAACCAGGGGACAATGATGGTCTAAAGCAAGTTGAGCCATGTCTTGCCAATTGTCTCTGGTGGCAGCAGCGATTAGAGGTCTATTTTGAGATACTTTGTCTAAGGCAAGACTCATTGTCCTTGGGTCGGCAGACATAAGCACCAATGGCAAATCAGTATTGTTGCTAACTGTCTCAACAAGTTTGGAAAAGCCGACAGCCTCCATGGACTCATTAGCTAAAGCGAACCCATCCAAGCCTAATTTTAGGCCTACTCGCTCCACACTATAGTTGGTTACCTCATTCACTAGCTGGACGACATTGTCAAGTGGCTCTGTATCTTTAATTTTGATTACCAACCCGGGTTGATGATAGAATGTCTTCTCGTGTCGAAATAGGACTGTCTCATTGCCAACTTCAATATTTTTATTCCTGCCAATTGTTACCAGTCTTATTGGTGGACGCGCTGCAGCTTCAAGTATTTTCCTTGATTCTTCAGAGAGTTCAGGACATAAAGAAATATCTGCTTGTTTTTGCGCTACTTTCATGGCGAATGCTAAACAAGTAGGAAAGCCGCACTTTTTACAATTAGTCCTGGGCAAGTATTTATAAATTTCAATTCCGGTCACAGCTTCTTAGCTTTCCTTTTTCGAAGTGTTCATTCCTTGTTATTATGAGCCAGGGGTGAAGCAATCTCGGTTCCCCTAGAGGTTGCTTTGCCTCTCTCTCTAAGTCTACCCCAAGTGTATTGGCGAAGTGTAGAAACAATTATCTTAACCATCCTGTCTTCTCCTTGTGGGGCAAACTCCCTCTTGCTATTCCCGGGAAAGTATAACCAATGAAAGATTGATTAACCAGTTCCTTGTAATGAGCTAAAATCAACTTCTGGTATCCCTGGCGGGACTCGAACCCACAACCCGCTGCTTAGAAGGCAGCCGCTCTATCCTGTTGAGCTACAGGGACGCTCGAATTAAGTATAGCATGTAAAGTTTGAATGGTAATAATGAGGGAGAGCCTTCATGGTTTATCTTCTGTTTCCTTTCTGGAGTCAGTTATATAAAACCCTGGCCCCTTGAATAGTATGGGAACTGGAGAGAAAAGGCGGTTGGCAGGTTTGTGGCACGTCGGGCAACTAGTCGTTGGCTTATCACTGAAACTCTGCTTAAGCTCAAATTGCAATTTGCAGTTTGAGCATTGATATTGATAAATAGGCATCTGCATTCCTCCTTATGCCATCTTTATATTGGCGCTGTTATTTGTTTTTCTGTAGGTTCTTCTTCTACTTTGGTCTCTCTTGTTCTAAACTCGTCGTTTAGATTAACCGTGCCTATTTCAAAAGATGGTTTATGAGCTTGCAATACATGCTCATCCCAGCAATAAGCATGCACAAAAACTCCACAAGAGCAGTGGAAAACAACTCGGTCAAAAAGTAGCGGGTTTCCGCAAACAGCACAATTCATCTAATTCCTCCCATTAATTAGCACTCTTGATACCAGATTGCTAATTATATCTCGATAGTGGAACCACATCAAGTTCTAAAAGGAATTGGCTTTCTTTGTTAGTCGGTTGACAACTTATCTTTCTAATCATTAATATGGGTAGTTTTCATGAATACAAACTATAAGTTGCCTGAAGTTTTTATACCTTACCATGAAGCAATAGAAACTGAGTTAAAAAAGACTGCTGATAGTCATTCTTTAGCCCTTTACGATATGTTGCGATACCATATGGGCTGGCTAGATGAGCGAGGACAACCCGAGCATAAGAAATCGGGTAAATTTGTTCGCCCTACTCTTTGCCTTCTTAGTTGTCAGGCAGTAGGAGGCGACACATCAAAAATATTACCCGCTGCAGCAGCTTTAGAACTTATCCACAACTTTTCTTTAATCCATGATGATATTGAGGATGCTAGCTGGGAACGCCATAATCGGCCAACTTTGTGGAAGTTATGGGGCCAGTCACAGGCTATAAATGCTGGCGATGCTATGTTCTTCTTAGCTTATTTAGCCTTGCTTAGATTGAAAGAGAATAGTATAAACGATGAGAAAATCATACATTCTATTCGTATGTTAAACCAAGCTTGTATAGAGCTTTGTGAAGGTCAATATTTAGATATTAATTACGAGAGCCGCCTTGATATCACTATTGAGGATTACCTTAATATGATAGCAAAAAAAACAGCCGCATTGCTAGCAATATCAACTTTCCTTGGGGCATACTTGAGCAGCGAAGATAAAAGAATAGTAAACTGTCTCCGTGAGTTTGGCGTGCAACTGGGTATAGCCTATCAAATTCGCGATGACATATTGGGTATTTGGGGAATAGAAGCAAAAATTGGTAAATCGAAGGGTGATATTTCACAGAAGAAGAAAACCTTGCCTGTAGTTTATGGATTGAAGAATAGTAAAGGAGAGGATAGAAAGATGCTTGAAAAACTTTACACTCAGGAATCTATCCAAGGTGAGGATATAATTAAGGTAGTAAGAATCCTTGACGGATTGGATGCTAGAGATTATGCTCAGTGGTTAACGGAGCAACATTATCACCGAGCTTTAGCACATCTTGACGTTGCTGGGATTAGTACACTCAGGCAAGCTCCTTTAAGAGAAGTTTCGAGCTTTCTAGTGGAGCGCGACTACTAAGTAGTCCCCCAAACTTTGATTTTTCCAGGCAAAGGAGGAAGAGAGAATTGCAGAAAAAAACTATTAGAGATATAGAAGTTAAAGGAAAAAGAGTTTTAGTTAGAGTTGACTTTAATGTTCCTCTGGATATAAATACTGGTGCTATCAGCGATGATAGCCGCATCCAAGCCTCATTACCTACCATTAAATATCTCGTTGACCATGGAGCTAAAGTAATCCTCTGTTCTCACCTGGGACGGCCTGGTGGCAACGTAGTTGAGCAATTGAGAATAGCGCCAATAGCACAGCGCCTGTCACAGCTCATAGGTTTACCCGTCAGCACGGTACGTGACTGTGTGGGTAAAGATCTTCAAACCCAGGTGCAGACGCTCAAGGAAGGAGATATTTTATTTCTGGAAAATGTGCGCTTCTATCATGAGGAAGAGGCAGATGACCCTCATTTTGCCCGGGAGCTAGCCAAGTTAGCTGATATCTATGTTAACGATGCTTTTGGTACTGCCCATCGTGCGCATGCCTCTATTGTAGGTGTAGCCAAGTATTTGCCAGCAGTGGCTGGCTTTTTAATGGAAAAGGAATTAAAGGTTATGGGAAATCTGTTGAATGACCCTGAGCATCCCTTCGCTTGTCTTATAGGCGGTGCTAAGGTAGGTGACAAAATAGGACTACTGCAGAATATGTTAAAAAGGGTTGATATTCTGCTTGTTGGTGGTGGCATGGCAGCCACTTTTCTAAAGGCACAGGGATATGAAGTAGGGCATTCTCTAGTAGAACAAGATAAATTAGGGTTGGCTAAGGAATTACTGCAAGAAGCTGAGGCATGGAAGGTGCCGCTTTTACTCCCAATCGATGTAGTTATGGTAAAGGAAATTAAAGCCGAGGCTGAAGTTGAGACAGTGCCCATTACTGATATCTCACCCGATAGTTATATTGTAGACATCGGTCTTAAGACTATCGAGCTTTTCTCTAATGAGCTCAAGAAATGTCGTATCATTATGTGGAATGGTCCTATGGGGGTTTACGAAATACCTAAATTTGCCCAGGGGACTAAAGCGCTAGCTACTTTCATTTCCACTCTCAATGCTACTAAGATTATTGGCGGTGGCTCTAGCGCTGAAATAGTTCGGGAAATGGGGTTGACGGGTAAGATGAGTCATGTTTCCACTGGGGGTGGTGCCAGTCTAAGGTTTCTTGAAGGTGCTGCTTTGCCTGGGGTGGAAGTTTTACTAGATAAAGAGTCCCCATAAAATTCTGGGATTTCATGGGATGCTGGTAAGGCAAAGGCTTGAATGAAGTATAAGAACAAGGAGTAGATGAAATGCGTATTCCCTTCGTTGCTGGTAACTGGAAAATGAATACTACGGTTGTCGAGGCTGAGAAGCTTGTCCATGATATGCTTGACACACTGGATAAGATAAAAGAGGTGGAAAAGGTGCTCTGCCCGCCGTTTGTGTTTTTGTCTACAATAAAGAGTATGCTTCAAGGTTCATCTATTAAGCTCGGTGCTCAGAATATGTATTTTGAAGTCAAAGGGGCTTATACTGGTGAGATCTCCCCACTGATGCTTAGCGAACTATGTGAATTTGTCATCGTGGGACATTCTGAACGCCGCTGGTATTTTACCGAAACTGATGAAGTAGTTAACAAGAAAATAAGGGCAGCTTTAGCAAACGGACTTAGCCCTATTTTATGTGTCGGGGAGAGGCTTGAAGAGAATGAAGGTGGCAAGACAGAAGAGGTGATTAGCAGGCAGGTGGAGTTAGCTTTGAATGGAATAAAGCCCATTTCTGGTATGGTGATTGCTTATGAACCTGTGTGGGCTATTGGCACAGGCAAGGCATCTAGCAGTGAGCAGGCAGCAGCTACTATTCATTTTATCCGTAATGTTCTGGCTAAGCTATGGAATAAGGATATAGCTCAAAGTTTGCGTATCCTTTATGGTGGCAGCGTTACTGGTGATAACATTGCTGAGTTTGTTTCTCGTCCAGAGATCGATGGTGCCTTAGTCGGTGGTGCTAGCCTTAAAGCTGAGGAGTTTTTGAGTATTGTTACGCAGACTGCTGAAATCAAGAAGAAACTTCTTTGAATTGTAACGAGTTTCTAACCGATGGAATGCCTCATTACTATTGTTGGCCCTACAGCGGCGGGTAAAAGTGAGCTTGCTCTTCAATTAGCTCAAGATTTTCCTGCTGAGATAGTAAGTGCTGATAGCCGACAGGTCTACAGGTATATGGATATTGGCACCAATAAGCCTACTCTAGCTGAAAGAGCGTTGGTTCCTCACCATCTTATTGATGTAGTCAACCCTGATGAAGACTTTAGCTTAGCTACTTACTGTCAATTAGCTACCAGGATAATCAAGGCTATTCAGCGAAAAGGAAATTTATCGCTACTGGTAGGTGGCAGCGGCCTTTATATTTGGTCGTTGGTAGAGGGATGGAAAATTCCCCCAGTTTCCCCCAATCCTCAGCTAAGGCATGATTTGGAAATTAGAGCAGAACAGGAAGGTAGCCATGTTATTTACCAGGAATTACGAAGCATTGACCCTCTAGCTGCAGCCAAAATTCACCCAGGTAATACCCGCCGTATTGTAAGAGCTTTAGAAATCTACCAAATGACGGGACAGCTTCCTTCACGACTGTGGTGTAAGGAGACGCCAGCTTTTCCTATCCTTACCATTGGTTTAACTCTGGGAAGAAGCGAGTTGTATAAAAGAGTTGATTATCGTGTGGATAAAATGATACAAAGTGGATTAATTGAGGAAACAGAGGAATTGCTGAAAAAAGGTTATAGTTTTGCCTTGCCTTCTATGTCAGGTATAGGTTACAAGCAGATAGGTGATTTTCTTCAGGGTAGAGTGAATTTACCTGAGGCTATTGACAGGATAAAGTATGAGACTCATCGCTTAGTTCGGCATCAATACAGTTGGTTCCGCCTCAGTGATGGGAGGGTTCATTGGCTTGACGTTAGTGATGCAAAGACAGAGGCGAGGAACTTAATAAGAAGTTTTCTCTCATGAAATTTTCCAAACTGCAAGCTACGGGGAACGACTTCATTCTGGTGGATGCCAGAAATGTGGAGGGGGAGTGGTCAAAGTTAGCTCAAGCTATGTGTCAGCGTCACTTTGGTGTGGGGGCTGATGGGTTGATATTGGTGCAAGATTCAAAGGTTGCTGATTTAAAGATGCGTATTTTTAATCCTGATGGGTCTGAAGCTGAGGTTTGCGGCAATGGATTGAGGTGTTTTGTTAAACATGTTATTGAAAGGGACATCATCATCACTCAAACCCGTTCTCTTCATGGTAGAGGCATAGAAGAGGGTGGAGTGAAGCAAAGCAATCTTTGTTTAACTATAGAAACTTTGTCAGGTATAAGAAAGGCTAAAGCTTATATTTCAGAGGATAAAGTTAACCGAGTCGAGGTAAATATGGGTATGCCACAATTCCAACCTGAACAAATTCCTGTTATAAGTGTCGCTGTGAGTAAGGCAAAGCAACCTCCGATATTGGATTACCCCGTGGCGACAGGGAGAAGAAAACTAGCTTTATCCCTCCTGTCCATGGGCAATCCCCATGCGGTGAGCTTTCTATCTAATTCAGTAGCTGATTTTCCCCTGAAGAAGATAGGACCTGAAATAGAGAAACATCCCATGTTTTCACAAAGGACTAACTTTGAAATAGCCAGGGTGTTGAGCAAGAAGAAGATAGAGGCTAGAGTGTGGGAACGAGGGGTTGGTGAAACTCTTGCCTGTGGCAGTGGCGCCTGTGCCATAGCTGTTGTCGCTCAGTTGCTTAATTATGCCAATAAGGAAGTTGACATAATACTTCCAGGCGGAGTTTTAACCATACTCTGGGATGGGGTAGGGGAAGTATTGCTCAGTGGCCCAGTGGAAGAAGTTTTCACTGGAGAATATCTGGATTAAGGGAGAAATCGATGCAATTTGCTGAACGACTTGACAGGCTACCCCCATATCTCTTCGTTGACATAAATCAAAAAATTGCTGAAAAACGAGCTCGAGGAGAAGATATCATTAGTTTCGCCCTTGGCGATCCCGATTTACCTACACCATCTCATATTATCGAGTGCCTGTGTCAGGCAGCACACGATCATGTAAATCACCGTTATCCTGAGACCAGGGGATTGTTTGAGCTTCGTCAGGCTATCGCAGAATGGTATGAGAAGCGTTTTGGAGTTATCTTAAATCCAGATAGAGAAATACTACCTCTCATTGGTTCCAAGGAAGGGATTGGGCATATGGCTATGTGCTTCATCGAGCCTGGAGATATAGCTTTGGTGCCTGACCCGGGATATCCGCCGTTTTCTATGGGCACTATATTGGCTGGTGGTAAACCTTATTTCATACCTTTGAAGGAAGAAAGAGACTTTTTGCCTGATTTCGGGTCTATCCCTGAAGAGGCTGTCAACAAGGCAAAGATTATGTGGCTAAATTATCCTAATAATCCTACCGGAGCCACAGCCGAGCTTAATTTCTTCGAAGAGGTAGTTCATTTTGCCCAGCAACACAATATAGCAGTATGCCACGATGCTGCCTATACCGAAGTGTTTTTTGGAGACTACCGTCCACCGAGCTTCATGCAAATAGACGGGGCTAAGGAAATCGGTGTTGAGTTCCACTCTTTGTCTAAAAGTTATAATATGACGGGATGGCGAATGGGTATGGTAGTGGGCAATGCTGAAATGATAGAAGCCTTATTTCGAGTGAAATCTAATCTGGATTCGGGTATTCCTCAAGCAATTCAATATGCTGCTATTGAGGCTCTACAGGGCTCGCAGGATTGCATTGTAGAACACAACGCTGTTTTGCAACGACGTCGGGATAAACTAATAAAGGTCCTTAATGAAATAGGGCTAAAAACCAAGACGCCTAAAGCTACCTTTTATATTTGGACTAAAGTTCCCCAGGGCTATACTTCTGTGGATTTCGCTAAAAAGTTGATTGATGAAATCGGGATAGCTGTTACACCAGGGGTTGGCTATGGAAAAGAAGGAGAAGGGTACATCAGATTTTCCGTGACTCTCCCTGATGAGCGATTGGAACAGGGAATAAACCGCCTATCAGCTTGGCATGTCTGAGGAGGTCATTTTGAAGAATGTTGTGAACCGAAGTTCTGAATGATATGGAGAGGATGAAGGGGCTCAATTGAGCGTAGGAGGGACAAATAAGGCAAAAATTATACACAACTCAAGCTAAAGTAGAGAACGCATTTCTAGTGGGAGTAGAAAAGAAAACTGCTAACCATGATTGGGCAGTTACTGATTCTTTGCAGGAATTATCTTACCTGGCTAAGACAGCCGGTGCCAACGTAGTGGGTATGTTTTCTCAGAAGCTAGATGCGCCTTCGCCCACGTATTATATAGGCAAAGGAAAGATTACAGAACTAGTCAATCTTAAAGAACAGACTCCATATGATACAGTTATTTTTGATGATGAATTATCACCCAGGCAACAAAGAAACCTTGAAGAGATATTGGGGGTTAAAGTTCTTGACCGCACAGCACTCATTCTAGACATATTTGCCAGAAAGGCCCAAACCCATGAAGGGCAGCTTCAAGTTGAGTTAGCCCAGCACCAATATCTCTTACATCGACTTGTTGGTCAATGGAGCCATCTGGAGCGACTTGGTGGTGGTATTGGTACCAGAGGTCCTGGTGAGTCACAATTGGAAACTGATAGACGACTCATCCACAAACGAATTAGTCGTCTTCAGAGAGAACTAGAGGAGGTAAGAAGACACCGGGCTCTTTATAGGAAACGACGTAAGGAGAGGGACATCCCTGTTGTGGCTCTAGTGGGTTATACCAATGCTGGCAAAAGCACCCTGTTTAACGCTCTATGCAAAGCTGGTGTGGCTGTAGAAGATAAACTCTTTTCTACACTTGACCCTGTAACTCGGCGCGTGGCTTTACCTCTGGGACAACAATTCTTGATTACTGATACCGTGGGTTTTATTCATAAACTTCCACTGTCAATTGTTGCAGCCTTTAGAGCTACTTTGGAGGAACTCAACGAAGCTGACTTACTTTTGCATGTAGTTGACATAACACACAAGAACGCTGCTAATCAATGTTCTGCAGTAGAGAAGATACTCGATGAATTAAACCTTGGGGACAAACTGAAAATCACGGTGTTCAACAAATTAGATTTAGTCTTAGGTGGTGAGGCGGAGATGGAAGCTTTAACTGCTATTCCTTATCTTGAAGGGCAGGTTGTGTTACCGAATGAAAGCATTGCCTTAATCTCCGCTGCCAAAGGCTGGGGAATAGATAAGCTTCCGGGGAAAATAATCCATCGACTAGAGAAAATTTAATAATTCAGGAGTATCGATAAGCAAGTATCAACATCAGCCGTACCTTGATATTAAACCTTTTCCCATAAGGATACATCAAGTTTTAAACTATCCAACTTCGTTTTTTATATTGATAAGGTATTAAACCTTCACTTTGTTTATGCTATACTAGCTGAGTTATGTATCCCTTAGCTTTACTAGCAAAGCTCCATTTAGGTCGAGAACAGATGCACTGGAGGTGTAAGAGATGTCTTTTGCAATAACGCATGAACAGGAGTTAGTTCGAAAAATAGTACGGGAGTTTGCAGAACGCGAAATTGTCCCCTACAGGAGTGAGCTAAGAGAGGAAGATGATGACTTTATAGAGCAACTAGACAGGAAAGAAGCACAGATGGGCTTCCATCTTGCTATGGTTCCACAGGAGGAAGGGGGACTTGGGTTGGGACAAGTAGGGAAGGTGATAGTGATGGAGGAGACGATAGCGGCGTACCCTATAATGACTACACAGGCAAACTGGGAGATGGCTTATGTCTTTGCCAAAGCTACTGGTGGGGTGATGAAGGAAAAATGGATGCCGCGATTCCTAAAGGGAGAAGCTCGGGCTTCTCCCTTTATTAATGAAGCACAAGGTGGCTCTGATGTACTGGCTATGACTACTACAGCTCGCAAAGATGGTGATAGCTGGGTTATAAATGGGAGGAAGTGTTTTATCGGTTGGGCGCACAAGTCTGACTTTGGCATGATACTGCTTAAAACGGGTGACCCCAAGGATCCTGCCACGCCGGGGATTCGTGCCATCACTGCCTTTATCGTAGAGGCAGATATGCCCGGGTTTAAAGTAGAGCGAGTGGAAGAATCCCTGGCAGGACACTATACCGCATCAGTCTTATTCGATAATGTTAGGGTTCCTGACAACTATATAGTACCTCCAGGAGTAGGCCATGGGCTAACGCCCGTTTTTATGGCAGTCTGGGATGTGGGTAGATTTGCCGTTTATGGTCAGCTCATAGGATGTATTCTGGGCTGCTGTCAATGTTCGGTGAAATTTGCCAAGGAGAGAATTCTCTATGGTAAACCAATTACGGCACTTCAGGCTATTCGGCATCGTATCAGTGATATGTACGTTGATTTAGCTGCTTCGCGCGCACTAAGTTATCGAGCAGCTTGGCTGCGGGATGAAGGGTTAGCTTCCAGGCATGAGCAGTCGATTGCCAAATATTTCGTTACCCAGGCAGCACAAAGAGACTCGCTTCACGCTATCAATATTCATGGTGGTGCTGGGACTATGGTTGAGTATATGCCCCAGGCGTATTATCGCTTCGTCCCTATTATGATCGCCGGTGGAGGCACAGATGAGATCATGAAGGATACTATTGCTCAAGGGGCTATTGCGGGAGCGAATCCTGCCATGGGAGTTAAGCAGGCTGAGGAAAGTGGATTTTACATAATTTAAAGGGGGACGGAAGATTTGGTTGTGTTACCGTATTGACACAATATTAGCCGTTGATTAAAATTGCAGTGATATTGATGAGGTGTAGACGAAATTAGCAGATATGTTCAGAAATTAGCTGGCAAAAAGATAAAAGATGAGGGCGGCTGGTTAAATAGAAATGTTAGAGAGTGGAGGTAAAAGTGATTAAAGGACCGTTGACAGGAATCAGGGTTATCGATTTTGGTTCAGCTCATGCGGGCAATTATGGAGCTAAGCATTTGGGAGACCTGGGAGCTGAGTTGCTCAAAATCGAGTCACCAGGGCAGGGTGACATAGTAAGGCACTTGGCTCCTATGGCTGGTGACCCAAAATATCTTATGGGATGTTACGTTACAGCTATGTGTCGGAATACAAAGAGTGTATGTTTAGATATGTATACCGATTCAGGTAAAGAAGCCTTCTATGATTTGGTAAAAGTTTCCGATATAGTTTATGACAATTATAGAGCCGGAGTAATGAAAAGAGTAGGTGCTGATTGGGATACTATAAGGAAGATCAACCCCAGGATTATTTCTTGTAGCGTCGTAGGATATGGCTCTGCAGGTCCTTATGCCGATAGAGGTGCTGTAGATGATATTGCTGAAGGCTTAAGTGGCATGAGCAGTCTTTGTGGTGAAAAAGGAGGTGGCATCCCAGCAAGGTCACCAGTAGCTATTGCCGATATTTCCGCAGGAATGTTCTCTACCATAGGTATAATAACTGCCCTGTATGAACGAGAACATACGGGAAAGGGAAGGAGGGTAGAAGTCAACTTACTGGATACCTGTATGTCACTTATGGATACTCATTATGCTGGAATGGATGCTAGTGGAAATGTGCCTGGACCTCAAGGCTCGGTGCATCCTATGACTCCTATGCTGGGAGCTTTCAAGGCTAAGGATGGTTGGATGATAGTGGGCCCAGCATGGCCTCGAATATTCCGAGTTATACACCGGGAGGAGGTTATCGATGACCCCAGGTTTCAGACTCCCACGGGAAGGTATGAAAATAGGGGGGCATTAGAGGAGTTACTTACGGAAGGATTAGAACAAGAGAACGTAGAGACTTGGAAAGCTCTGTTTGAAGCTGAGGATATCCTCGCTGGTCCTTTAAACACTATGGACTGGGCACTTCGCGACCCGCAGGTAATTTACAATAAAACTGCCATAACTTTAGAACATCCCAAATATGGAAAGATTCAAAATATGGCATGCCCGATAAAAATTGAGGGTGCCATTGAAGGTGAGTATACCCCCCCACCTCTGCTAGGAGAACACACTGAGGAGGTGCTTAAAGGAATTCTAGGCTATTCTGATGACAAGCTAAAGAAATTGAATGAGGATGCAGAAAAACACAGTGCGGAATTGCGAGCTCATGTAAGAAGGCTTGTCTGAGCATTAAAATTTTTGGGAAGGAGGGACAAGTGAAAGTTGACAGAATAGAACATTTAGGTATTGCGCTAAAAGATATCGAGAAGGGAGTATCTTTTTACAAGGATGTCCTGGGTCTTAGTTCAACGCCCATTACCAAGAACGAGGAGCAAGGAGCAGCGATAGCTTTTGTGAACTTGGGGCAAAGCTCACTTGAGCTAATGTCGCCTATGGGACAGCCGCCGGCGGGAAGTGTGGGAGATATCATGCGTAAGTATATTGAAGCTAAGGGAGAGGGGATACACCACTTAGCAATAGCTGTGGATGACATTGAGGTGGCGTTGAAGGAATTGGAACAAAAGGGCATAGCTTTAATTGACAAAAAGTCACGCCCTGGAGCCCATGGTAAGGTAGCATTTGTGCATCCAAAGTCCACTTATGGTATACTAATCGAGTTGTGTGAACCCGAGCGTCACGAGTAAACCTTGTTTAGCAAATAAACAATTGGAGGTGTAAGAGATGCCATTTGAAGTAACGCATGAACAAGAGATGTGTCGGAAGATAGCCCAGGAGTTTGTAGCACGTGAGATTATCCCCTACAGGGAAAAGATACGGGAAGAGGATGAAGACTTTCTGAAGCAGTTAAGCAAGAAGGAAGCAGAATTTGGTCTTCATCTTCCTGTGGTTCCTCGTGAAGAGGGTGGACTTGGTCTGGGGCATGTGGGAAAGGTGATAGTGATAGAGGAAATGACTGCAGGGTATCCTTGGATGTACAAGAGCCAAAATCGAGAGTTCGCTTATGTATTTGCTAAAGCTACTGGCGGGCGGATGAAAGAAAAATGGATGCCGCGATTTCTTAAGGGCGAAGCCAGTGCTTCTCCCTTTATTAATGAAGCGCACGGTGGTTCTGACATGTTGGCCATGGAAACCACGGCTCATAAAGAAGGAGATAGCTGGGTTATAAATGGAAGAAAGTGTTTCATTGGTTCGGGGCATCAATCTGAATTCGGCATGATACTAGCCAGGACAGGAGATCCTAAAGATCCTGCTACCCCTGGGTATCGTGCCATCACTGCTTTCATCGTAGAGGCAGATATGCCCGGGTATAAGGTGGAGCGAGTGGAGAGGTCCATGGTGGGGCGTACTACAGCATCAATGTTATTTGAGAATGTTAGAGTTCCCGAGGACTATATAGTGCCTCCGGGAATAGGACATGGACTAACGCCCGTTTTTATGGCAGTCTGGGATGTGGGTAGGATGGGCATTTGCGCTGGTCTTATAGGATGTGTTTTGGGGAGTTGTCAATGTTCGGTGAGATTTGCCAAGGAGAGAATTCTCTATGGTAAGCCGATTACTGCGCTCCAAGGTATTCGGTTTCGTATCGCCGAGATGTATATTGACCTGGCGGCTGCACGTGCAATAACCTACCGAGGTGCCTGGATACGGGATAAAGGTATGAGTTCCAGGCTTGAGCACTCAGCGGCCAAGTATTTTTGCACTCAGGCAGCGTTGAGAGCTTCGCTTCATGCTATCAATGTTCATGGCGGCTCCGGAGATATGCTTGATTATATGCCGCAGGCGTATTATCGGCATGCGCCCCTTTTGATCGCTGGTGGGGGCACTGATGAAATCATGAAGGATACTGTGGCTGGGGAGGCTATTGAAGGAGCGAATCCTGTCATGGGACCTATGCCAGCTGAAAAAAGCGGATTTTACATATTGTAAAGGAGGAGAAATGAAGCCATTAAATTCTATCGTTTGCATTAAACCAGTTCCAGATGACAGATTCTGGGACAAAATCAAGCTGGATCCCAAGACGAAAACTCTTCGCCGCGCCGGAATACCCATTGCTTTAGGCCCGGTAGATAAGAATGCTATAGAAGAAGCTTTACGAATAAGAGAAATTACAGGGGGGAAGGTGACAGCGATAAGCATGGGGCCACCAGGCACAGAAGAAATTCTGGAATGGGCCATAGTTTTAGGTGCTGATGAAGCAGTCCTTCTCAGTGATAGAGCTTTAGCCGGGGCGGATACTTTGGCTACCGCTCATACCTTAGCTAGTGGAATAGAGAAGTTAGGTGGTGCTGACCTCATCTTTTTGGGAAACGAGAGCTTAGACGGGAGCACCGGTCAAGTTGGTCCTCAGGTAGCTGAGTTTCTGGGCATACCACACGTCACTCACGTAAGTAAGATTGATTTAATTGATGAAAATGCACTAAGAGCCAGATTCCACATCGAATTTGGCTTCATGGACCTGGAGGTAAAAATGCCGGTGGTGCTGGCGGTGGAGAAGGGGATAAATGAGCCTCGTGGGCCTAATTTATGGGGGATAATATGGCTACGAGAGAGAAAACTCAACTGCTGGTCGGCAGATGATATCGGAGTAGATAAAGCGAGAATAGGGCTTTCTGGTTCCCCCACTCAAGTATCTGATGTGACCACAATTAAACTGAAGCGCAAAAGTGAGATGTTAAGCGGGGAGCCTTCCCAAGTTGCCAAGCAGTTAATTCAGAAGCTGAAGGCTGACAAAGTGCTTCCTGAAGTATAAATATAAGGGGGTATTATATTAAATGGAAGGATATAAAGGTATCTGGGTTTTTGCTGAGCAAAGAGGGGGGAAGTTAGGTGAAGTTGGGCTGGAATTGTTAGGAGTAGGACGGAAAATAGCTGATAAACAGGGAGAGGAGCTGGCGGCTGTGCTCTTGGGGCATAAGGTTAAACCTTTAGTTGATGAGTTAGGGGCATACGGCGCTGATAAAGTTTATCTTGCCGATGACCCTCTTCTGGAAGTTTACAACAGCGATGCTTATGCTATGTTGATGCAAGAACTAATTCAGCAATATAAGCCAAGCATATTGGTTATAGGGGCAACGAATGTAGGAGCTGATTTGGCCCCACGAGTAGCAGCTAAAGTTAACACCGGTTTATCAGCTCATTGCGTTGCTCTTGATGTTGATGAGCAGGGACGATTTGTAGGTCAGGTACCAGGATTTGGTGGCAGTGTAATGGCTTCGGTAATTTGTCCTGACAGCTATCCTCAAATGACTACTGCCAGGCCTGGCTTTTTCCAAAAATTGGAAAAGCAGGAAGGGAAAAAGGCGGAAGTAGTAGAGGTTGGAGTTAAGTTCAAAAAAGAGGATATTCGTATAAAGGTAGTAGGAACCTTTAAAGAAGAACCTAAAGCTCGCCCTGTTGAGTCGGCCGATGTTGTTGTCGCTGGTGGCTATGGGGTAGGTGGTAAGGAAAACTGGAAGCTTGTAGAGGAGCTGGCTGAAGTGTTAGGAGGCAGTGTTGGAGCTACAAGACCCGCCTGTGACTTCGGTTGGGCTGATTTAGAGGCTCAAATGATTGGGCAAAGCGGCAAAACAGTGCGTCCCACCCTTTATATCGGGATGGGTATATCAGGGGCAATGCATCATCTTGTTGGAATAAAGGATTCCAAAGTCGTTGTCGCTATTAATAAAGACCCTGAGGCTCCAATTCTCCAGGCTGCTGATTATGGCATAGTGGGTGATTTGCAGCAGGTTGTCCCTTGCTTGATAGCAGAACTTAAAAAACTGAAGGAAGCGGTAAGAACGTAGACTAAAGATACTTACGTTGCCAGTTTAAGTGCAGGGAAGATTTTGTAAGACCCTCAAAGTGGGGGGGGTGTCCCCCTGCTGCTTTCTTGGAGATAGGGAAAGGGGGTATTTAGATGCCAGAGGACGAGCTTCTGCTGGAGAAGAAGGATCGTATTTATACTCTCTCTATTAACCGCCCTCAGAGGCGAAATGCCCTGAATTTTAATATTCTACTCCGTTTGCGAGCTATCATGGACAGCCTGAAGGAAAATAGGGATGCAAGGGTAGTGATTCTCCGCGGTGTAGGAGAAAAGGCTTTCTGCTCAGGAATGGACCTGGACACCAATCTTGGTGAGGAAAGTAAAGAGAAACCTTTTCGAGATGCTGCAGAGAGTATTATCAATTGTCCCTGCCCAGTTATTGCCATGATTTATGGATATGCTTTGGGTGCAGGGTGTGACTTCGCTACTTTTTGTGACTTTCGCATAGCTGCCGAGTCAGCTATGATAGGGATAAATCCAGTAAAGTTTGGTTATATCCATTACTATAAGTCCATTCAGCGTTTTATCAACCTCATCGGAATAAGTCACACTAAGGAGTTATTCCTAACAGGGAAATTTATCACAGCGCAGAGAGCTAGGGAAATGGGATTGGTAAACTCTGTTGTCCCTGATGATGCCCTTGAAGATGAGGTGTATTCCTTAGCCCAAGAGTTGGCAGAAAATGCTCCCCTCGCGGTGTCCGGGACAAAATTTATCATAGAAAGGCTTCTCAGCTACCCGAAGTTAAGTTCGGAGATTGAAACAGAAATGGAAGCTATTATAGAATCTATCTGGCGAACTGAGGACGCCAAAGAGGCACGAAGAGCCTTTGTTGAGAAGCGCAAGCCTGAATTTAAGGGAAGATAAGGTGCCTGAAATTATCTCCATAAGGTAAGTTTGCTTTAAAAAAGGGAATACATAGTTTAAAAGGAGGTTATAGAATAGAATGGCAAATACATTAGAAGGAATAAGAGTTCTCGATCTTTCTGGACACATGAACGGTTTTTATTGTTCTTTATTACTGGCTGATTTAGGTGCTGAGGTGATTTATTTAACTTACCCTAAGAAAGCGCCATTTATGGTTGAAGTAGAAAAGAAACTTTTGTTAACCCAGGGGCGTAATAAGAAAAGTATTTCTTTAAATCTTAGATCGGATAAGGGTATGGAGATATTTACTAAATTGGTTAAGCAATCTGATGTCCTTATCTCAATTTACCTTCCCGAGAGAGCAAAGCATTTAAAAGTCGATTATGACACTCTTAGCAAAATCAACCCCAATATGATCTATTGTTCTCTTACTAGTTATGGGCAGGATGGACCTTATTGCAATCGAGTGAGTCACGAAATCGATACTTGGGGTGTTCCAGGGATATTAGGCATTCCCGGAAGTTTCGTTGACAAGCCTGCCAGGCTAGGCATCCCTGTGGGTATTTTGACCGCTAATACATTTGCGTTTGGTTGTATATTAGCGGCTTTGCTAGCAAGACCTAAGATTAAGCGTGGCCAATTTCTAGATGTGGCAGCAACTGATTGCCTTTTCTCTTGGGCCTCTGTTCGGGCAGGAGACATCATGCGTACAGGAACTGCCCCCAAGTGGGAAGAAAGGACGGATTTTTTGTCGCCTGTGTCTGACATATTTGATACTAAAGATGGCAAGAGATTTATTCTTGCTGCACCAGATGATGCATTATGGAGCAATTTCTGTGAAGCTGTTGGTCGTCCTGATTTAGCCGAGCGTTTCTCTAGCGCATCGCAGAGAAATCAGCATGCGAAGGAACTACATTCTATTGTACAGGAATTAATGCTTACCAAGACACGTGATGAATGGACGGAGCTACTTAGCAATAAAGAGGTAGCCTTTAGTCCGGTTGAGGGTTTGGACGAGGCTTTTAACGATCCACATCTTAAATATCGGGGGCTTATTAAGGAAATGGATTACCCTGGTGTAGGGCGAGTTAAACAGGTTGCTTTCCCGGTGAAGTTTTCCGAAACACCAGCCGAGATTAGAACTCCACCTCCATCAGCGGGTCAACATACCGAGGAAGTTTTGCAAACTCTAGGATATAATGCGAAAGAGATTGCTGATTTTCGCCAGGCAGGTGTAATTTAAACGAAGGAGATATGTCCCAAGATTACATCTTTCGGTATAGACTAGATTTAGAATCACTAAGAAATCCCGTATATCATCATCCTCCTACTGAGCTAGTAAGGAGGCTTCTGGAAGCTCTCCTGGGTATAATTATACCCCTGAAAGCTGGTAGTGAGATGTGTGTTGATGAATTTAGGTGGATAGGGGATAAGGGAAAGGTCCAGAGAATATTCCCGGAAACCAGTTCAACATCTTTGCCAGATTCCGCATTGCCATTCCAATCCGAAGCTTTAAGTATGACGAAAGAGCAGCAAAATAGTCTCCCAAACGGGAAACAAAGCGAAGCAAAGGCGAAGCCACCCCTGTATCAGAACCCGAGAAATGCTGCCCTCTATGAGCCTAGAATAGAGTTGATTAAAAATTTGTTGGAGTCTATTTTGTCGCTGGTTGAGTTAGAGAGGGACGGACAGGTGGCAAAAGTAGATGGCTTCAGGTTGAAGAATCTCCATGATTGGCTCGTTCCCGGTTCTGGTGACCCGAGTGAAATTTTTGATTACACCGCAAGCCATTGTAGTTGCGATTGTGTTTTTTGCTGTAATAAAGGAAATCCTCCTACTTTAGCCACGGCTGATAATCTGAAAAGGTCTACTGAGGAAGAGTTTGAAGAAATAAAAACCAGAATAAAGTATTTTTCTCCCCAAGCAAAGAGCACCTTATTTTCTAGCTTAGGCACTGTGTACGAGGTAACAATACATCCTCACTTTTTAGAGATATTGCATTTACTTAGGGAGAAAAGCTCCAAACCATTCAGGATAACTACCAATGGCAGAGATTTAACCCCAGAAACAATAGCTGAACTGGCTAAACTCAAGCCAGTTTATCTTTACCTTTCTTTGAACAGTTCATCTCCAGCACGTCGCCGCAAATTAATGGCAGATACTAAGCCAGAGATAGCTATTGGTGCCTTGCCTTTGCTCAGACAACAAAATCTTCCTTATACCACGGTGATTGTACCCTGGCCGGCGGAAACTATAAATGAGATGCTGGCGGATCTTTCTTCGACCATAGGCTATGCTGCTGAGAATGAAACCCATCTCATTCAGGTTAATCTTCCGGGATATTCTAAGTACTTTTCACCCAACAACGTTTTTAATCTTGACCAAGTCTGGCAGGCAATTGTTTCTCAAGTCAGAGAGCTCAGGGGAAAGTATGGTTGCCCTATAGTAGTAATGCCCACTTTGTATGAGGAGAATATTTACCAGAGTCGCAAAAACTTGCCTCAAATAATAGGTTTGGTAAAGAATTCTCCTGCCTATCTTGGAGGATTGGAGAGAGGAGATATAATCTTGGGCATAAATGGGCTTTCCATTCGTAATAGGCCACAAGCTTGTGATCTTCTCCTTGTGCTGCAACGAAGTGAAGCAAAGGAAGCTACTCTTAAGGTACAACGAGGCTCTCAAACTCTTGAGGTAAATTTGGATTTATCAGGGTATTCTTATCCTTATTCCAAAGAAATGGATGCTCACTTGGGGATCATCTTTATGGGCACAGGACTCAGGATGAGTTACATAGAAAGATTGAAGGAAATTGTACAAGCGCGTGGGGCAAAGCGAGTTCTATTCCTATCTTCAGCTTTAGTGGAACCCACGTTTGAACAATGCCTTAGAGAGTCGCATCTTTTCGGCAACAACCAGGTTAACATTGATGTTAAGATTCCACAGAATTGCTTCTTTGGCGGCAATATATTTATGGGAGATTTGTTAGTGGTTCAAGACTTTATTGATTGCATAAAAGAATATATAATAGAAGAAGGTAGTAAACCTGATTTGGTGGTTATTCCTTCCTCACCCTTTAATTTGGGAGGATGGGGGAGGGACCTTAGAGGGAGAGTTTACCTTGATATTGAAAGAGAGACGGGAGTACCTGTGGAAATTTTATCCTGTGCTACTATTTACGATTGAAAAAGGGGAGGATTACCGATAGCTTAGTACTATTTTTATGGTAGGAGTTGTCTGGAAGTAAAAATTATAGGAGGTAAAATTATGGCAGGAAATACGGAAAGAATGGCTCGGTTTATAGTAGAGACTAGTTATGATGCCCTCCCTAAGAATGGAATAGAAGCTGCCAAGCAAGGGATTATAGATTGTTTAGGAGTAACTCTAGCTGCTTGTTCTGAGCAGGGAAGCAGGATTATTAGAGAATACGTCAAAGGGGAGCATGGTGCTTCGGAAAGTGGTGTTATTGCTGGCGGATTTAAAGCTCCTGTTAGTGAAGCAGCTCTGGCCAATGGCACTATGGCTCATATGCTGGATTATGATGATATTTCCCTCACTTTTGGTGGCCATCCCTCGGTAGCGCTTCAACCAGTCGCTTTGGCGTTAGGAGAAAAGTTACATTCTTCTGGGAAAGAAGTTTTGGAAAGTTACATTGTTGGCTATGAAGTAGTATCCAGCATTGGGCCTGTTTGTTTTCTTCCTCACTATGAGATTGGTTGGCATACTACTGCCACTTTGGGCACTATTGGTGCTGCTGCTGTTGCCGCCAAGTTACTAAAGCTGGACGCTGACAAAAGTAGGATCGCTTTAGGTATTGCTGCTTCTTTAGCCGGGGGGCTAAAGCGAAATTTTGGTACCATGACCAAACCTTTCCATGCAGGCTGTGCAGCCCGAAACGGAATAGTAGCAGCAAGTCTAGCCCAGCAGGGATTTACTGCTGATGGAAACATCTTTGATGAAGCAGGTAATTTTTGCCAAGCCTTTGGTGGTGGGGCTGAATTTGACTTGGAAAAGACTACTCAAGATTTGGGCAAGAAATTCAATATCTGCTCTGGATTAGGGATTAAACCTTATCCTTCTTGCGGGGGTACCCATGCAGGAATAGAGGGTGCCTTACAGATTAGGGACAAATATTCTCTTAAGCCATCGGATATAGCTGAGGTGGAATACAACGTCAGTCCTACAATAGCTACAGCTGTTTTTCGCCATCAACCTCAAAAGGGGCTTGAAGGAAAGTTCAGTTTGGAATTTTGTGCTGCTCTCTGTTTCCTTGATGGTAAAGTGACATTAGCTCAGTTTACAGATGAGAAAGTGAGAGCTCCTGCGGTTCAAGACCTTATTTCTAAAACTAAAGTTATGGCCAGCCCGGAAATGGCTAAGACCCTTCTAGGTGCGGAGATAAAAGTGAAACTTAAGAATGGTGAGGTTTTATCCCGAAAAGTAGAAGCTCCTACGGGCTCGCCAGAAAATCCTCTATCGCAAGAGAATTTATCTGCTAAGTTTAGGGATTGTGCTTCAATAGCTCTTCCATCAAAAGAAGTGGATGAAGTTTTAGAATTGGCTTCGGGTTTGGAGTCTTTGGAAGATATCATTATATTGATGGAAATACCGACATTTAAAGCTAAGCAGATTTAAAAGCAATAAATTGAAGAGGAGATGGGACAATGGGTAACAATTTAGAGGAGATAAAGAAGCAGCGGAAGGATTGGGAGGAGAAGATTTTAAAGCCTTCTCTGGAGAGATTCAAGTTTAAGGAATCTCCTACAGAGTTCTATACTCCGGCAGACATACCCGATTTCGATTTTCTCAAAGAAGTTGGTTTTCCGGGACAATATCCCTTCACCGCAGGTACTTATGCTACATTTCCCTACAAGCCTGCTCCAAGAAAGGGAATTTCAGAAATTCCTGGGGGAAAGAGAGCAGCAATGTATTCTGGTTATGGCTCTCCCGAGGATACCAGGGATTATTACCTGGAAATGCGGAAACGAGGGCAAAGAGCCGGTCCCAATCTAGCTCTTGACCTGCCCACCCAATGTGGTTACGACTCTGATAACCCCGTGGTTCGGGGAGAGGTGGGCAAGACTGGCGTATCAATCGATACTTTGAGGGATTTTGAGATTATTTATGAACCTTTTCAAAAAGAAATGAACCTCGATAAAATCGCCACGAATTGGA
>CAZEQL010000012.1:0-26205 GCA_964514415.1 uncultured Dehalococcoidales bacterium | reverse complement strand
CAGTTTTTTGGAATTCTGTAGAGGCGCTCGGCCATACGGATGGGGGATGCCAACCAACCCCCCTTGACTTTTGATTCTGGCTATCGTTTCTTCAGGAGATAATCCTTTAGGAACTTCTTCAGTGAGGAATAGTCCCATTAACTCACCAACGGGAGTTAAGACCTCCTCTGCAACAATTACTTCGAAGGGGGCGATTTCCTTTAACTTTAAGGCGCCTGCGATAGTATTGTGGTCGGCTATAGCAACACAATTTATGCCTACTTTGAGGCAGTGGTCAACTATTCGCTCCAAAGGTGTGCGGCAATCTATGGAATAACAAGTATGAACGTGCAAATCAGCTTTTATCAATCGTCTTACCTACCTTGCAGACTAAGAAAGTACTCTTGTAGGGGAGGGACTCGCCCCCTCCCAATTTGCGGGAGATCACAAAGGGTTCCACTACAGAGAGTTCTGGACATCCTCTTTGTCATTCTGAGGGAGTCCTGAGCGGGAGCGAAGGAACTTGACCGAAGAATCTCTCTCAGGATAAACCCCGCAAGCGGCAGTGAAGAATCCAATCTCCTCTGCTCATCATGTGATTATACCAGATTCCTCAAATGCCGTGAGGTCTTTCAACGGCTTAACAGGCATTCTGTTCAGGAGCGCTTGAGTCGCTCAAGTGAACCTTGCCATGACCATTAGGGAAGGCTTACAGCAGGACAGCAAGAAAATCTTACCAAATTCTGGCAAGTTAATATCGCTAGGGAGGAACAAGATGCCAGTAGTAAAGGTCAGGCACAAGAACCAGGTCACCATCCCCCAGGAAATCTTCTCCCAACTCCACTTGGAGGTTGGCGATTTTGTAGAGGTGACTGTGGAAAATGGAAGGATTGTGATGATTCCTAAGAAGCTAACTGTTAAAGCTGATATTGTTCCTTTAACTGAAGAGGAGCAGCAAATTCTCTCGGAAGCTAAAAGGAAGATAGAGTGCATCAGGGAGGATATTCTTCAGTCTGAGGGACTTAGTACTGAGGAGATAGAGGTGGCAACAAAAGTAGGGCTGATTGATACGGATCAGGGCTGATTGATACAGATCAGGCCTGGTGATGGACTAGGGAATGGCAAGAAGGAGAGAGGAAGGCAGAAAAATCGGAGCTTGCTGGTCCTTTTGATAGCGCTGAGGAACTTATCAAGTCGCTCAGAGCCAAATGATACTACAGTATAAGAACACCTTTAAAGAGCAATATGAAAAGCTACCAGTTCCTGTCCAGAAAAGAGTGGATGAGAAACTGAAGTTACTACTATTGGACCCTCATCATCCTTCCTTACAGATTAAGAAAGTGAGAGGTTCTGAGGGAATTTCGGAAGGTAGGATTTCGAAGGGCTATCGTTTTACTTTCCAGATAAAAGCAGATAGTTACATCCTGAGAAAGATAGGGAAGCATGAAATTTTGAGGAAGCCCTAATAAGAGTAAACTCCACAAAGATATGGAGAAGAACCCAAATTTCCTCCGCTCGTCACCTGACTATACCGGGTTTCTTCCAAGCGCAGCTAAGTAGCCCTTTGGGCTCACAATTTCCCTGAAACACGGTGCAGAGGCTACTGGGTTAACGTGAATGGAATCTGTGACCTGACCTATGAAGGTCATATCTACCAGCTTCAAGAAGGCTGGAACCTCATCGGCTGGCTTGGTTGATGAAAGAGGAGAAGGCGGGATTTTGATTTTACCCCGCCTTCTCTATGTATTCTCCGCTGCGCGTGTTAACCTTGATAACATCGCCTGCGCTGATAAAAAGGGGAACCTGAACATTGGCGCCTGTTTCGAGCTTGGCTGGCTTGGTACCAGAGGTGGCTCTATCTCCCTTAAAACCTGGCTCTGTCTCTATAACCCGAAGCTCTACCGAATTAGGAAGTTCTATGTTTACTGCATCACCCTTGCAGGTGAGAATCTCCAGCTCCAGTCCATCTTTCAGATAATTTATCGCCTCTCCTATCTGCTCGGCGGTCAATGTTGTTTGCTCATAGCTCTCGTTGTCCATGAAATAATAGAGTCCGCCATCGCTATAAAGGTATTGGACCAGACGGTGCTCCAGGAAAGCTGGTGTAACTTTATCCCCTGATTGGAAATTTCGCTCGGTAACATTCCCACTACGCACATCACGGAGCTTCAATTTAACCACAGGCTGCCTTTGCTGCATCTTAACATGCTGGTATTCCACGACTTGATAGATGTTGCCCTCCAGCTCTATGGCAAGCCCTTTTCTCAATTCTCCAGCGTCAATCATAGGATAACCTCACTTCTACATAAGCAGTCAGCATCCAACTATTAGCAGTCAGTAGCCATCTGTCAGCGTTCAGTGGATTGCTAATTACTGACATTCTTTCTCTGATTTGGTAAGCACTCTAGCTTTGCCTCTTTCTAAAGTTACCATATCCTCAATTCTAACGCCACCCCACCCAGCTATATAAATTCCGGGTTCTATGGTAAAAACCATGCCGTCTGTGAGCAAATCCGAGGAATTAGGAGCAAGGGAAGGAAGTTCGTGTACTGCTAGTCCCACTCCGTGTCCCAAACTATGCCCAAAGGCATCGCCATAACCAGCTCGCTCGATAACATTCCTGGCCAATCTATCCGCTTGGGAGGCGGGCATGCCTGATTCGATTCCCCCTATGGCTGCAAGCTGCGCCTCCAAGACAACATTGTAAATAGCTGACAATTGACAGTTGACAGTTTTCAGATTTTTCCCCAGGCACAAGGTGCGACTGAAGTCGCTGCAATACCCATTGATTCTAGCTCCCATGTCAATCAGCACTGGTTCATCAGTGCTGATTATTTTCTCTGTAGGTTTAGCGTGGGGCAGTGCTGCACTGGGGCCCGAAGCTACGATGGGATCAAATGCCATCCCCTCGCTTCCCTCCTGGTAAAGGAACTTCTCTATTTCCCAGGCTACCTCTTTTTCCGATATTCCAGGATGAGTCAGGGATTTGACATACGTAAAGGCAGCATCAGTTAACTCCACTGCCTTGATGATGAGGTCTAGCTCTTGTGGTTCCTTTATGCAACGGAGATGTTCCACCAACTTCGTGGTGGGAATAAACTCCACGTTTAATCCTCTGGCTTTTATTGCTTCGCTGACCTGGTGATAACTGGCAAAAGAGACGGCGTCTGCCTCAAAACCTATTTTCCGCCACCCCAAATCGGATACTAAATCGGGAAGCCAATCAGGTAATTCTCCCTTAATCTGGATAAGTTCAAAATCGGGTGCTTCTTCCCTGGACTGCTCTACATAACGAAAATCAGTAGCTAAAATAGCGTGATGTTCTGAGATAAGTAGCCATCCTGAAGAACCAGTAAAGCTGGAAAGGTAGCGGCAGTTTTCTGACAGGGAAACTAACAGGGCATCTAAGCCTTTTTCAGCAATCAAGTGTCGCAACTTCTGTAATCGTTTTATTTCCAACTTTCTCCTTTTGGGTGTTCCAGGCTGTTTAATTTTGTTTTTTCCGTTCGATTTTTGGCATTTCTGAGTCTCAGGCGGGGATAAACCCCGCCACTACAATTGTAACGCCCCTGTAAAGTCGGGGCTTGTCCCCAACCAGTTTCACCCCAAATTTTCGTAGTTGCCTGATTCATCAGGCACGGTTGCCCAATAAATTGGGCAACAGCCCTGAACGAAGTGAAGGGGAAGTATCTCACCCCACTCAGGGTAAACTTCGCGAAGAATCCCCTGCCCAATAAATTGGGCAACTACATTTCAGAATAACAGGTAGAAGGTCTTCTTCACTGAATTTATGGTCAAGATGACAATTAAACACTTTCTCCCTTTAGCTCAGCAGCCAAGGTTCGCAGTGCGGCGACGTATCCCCTCCAGCCTAAGCCGCTGATTTGACCTGTGGCTATGGGGGCAATCACAGACTCGGCTCGCCAGTCCTCTCGAGCATAAATATTAGATAGATGGACTTCAATTATTGGCAGCTTGGTGTCGGCTAAAGCGTCACGTAGAGAAAATCCATAGTGAGTGAGAGCGCCGGGGTTGATGATTATGCCATCTGCTGAACGTGCTTGCTCCTGAATAAAATCTATAAGCGCTCCTTCACTGTTGGACTGAACCGTCATCACTTCAATGGCTAAATCCTCACCTTGTTTCTTGACTAACGCATCGATCTCAGCTAAAGTTTTTTCTCCGTAAATTGTCTTATCTCTTTTGCCCAACATATTGAGATTCGGTCCATTAACAACTAAAATTTTCATGAAATCACCTCTTCTTTTTGCTTCTCTGGCTCTAGCTCAGATAATTTTACCTTATACCCGCAAGCCAGGCATTTTGCTCCATCCTTTTCGCTCAGCACCAAAAGCTTACCACATTGGGGGCAGGGCTGCGGAAGTGGTCTGTAATTTGTGGCGAAACGGCATTGGGGATAATTGCTGCAGCCATAGAATACCCTCTTCTTTTTGTTGGTTCTTTCCACCAACTCACTACCGCATTGAGGACAACAAGCCCCAGTTCTAATCACATAGGGCTTTGTTGTCTTACAATCTGGATAACCACTACAGGCGAGGAATTTACCAAACCGCCCTACTTTTATCACCATGGGCTTGCCACAGTTAGGGCAAGTTTCGTCGGTTGGTTGGGTCATATCAACTTTGTCTATACTGGTCCAAGCCTTGTGTAACGTGTCTTCAAAGGGAGGGTAGAACTCCTTCAATGCAGCTATCCATTCACGCTTGCCTTGAGCTATGTCATCCAGTTGTTTTTCCATCCCTGCTGTGAAACTGAGACTGACGATTGTGGGGAAGTGCTTAACTAACATGCCGTTGACAATGTTTCCTAATTCATCGGAATAGAATTTACCATTTCCCTTGTGTACGTAGCCTCTTTCCTGGATGATAGATAGGGTAGGAGCATAAGTGCTGGGACGCCCAATTCCTTTCTGCTCCAGTGCTTTTATTAATGTTGCTTCGGTGTAGCGAGGTGGTGGTTGAGTGAAATGCTGTTCAGGGAAAGCCGCCAAGTAAGTTAATTTATCACCGCTTTTCAGTTCAGGTAAAGAAACAAACCCTTCCTCTTGTTCATCCTCATCCTTGCCTTCGCTGTAAACAGTCATAAACCCAGGGAATTTGGTGGTAGAGCTAGCTGCTTTGAGTAAATAGCCTTGAGGTTGCTGCTCCTTCAACGCTTTTGAAGCTGCAGTGGCATTGCTTGCCTGTATCTCTACGTTGGTCGTGTCATATAAAGCCGCCGCCATTTGACTTGCCACCATGCGTTTCCAGATAAGCTCATAAAGCTTGAATTGGTTTAAGTTGAGAAATGCTTTAATTTGATTAGGTTCGCGGTGAATCTTTGTGGGGCGGATTGCTTCGTGAGCTTCCTGTGCCAGCTTTGCCTTTTTGACAAAGGCACGCGGCTTTGGTGGCAAAAAATCGCTACCGTACTTTTCGCTGATGAATTCTCTCGTTTCGCTTACGGCCGAGGCAGCAACACGGGTGGAATCAGTGCGCATATAGGTAATAAGCCCCACAGAGCCTTCCTTGCCCAGAGGTAAACCTTCATAAAGTTGCTGTGCGATAGCCATGGTGTACTTAGCGGTAAAATGCAGCTTCCTGGAGGCTTCCTGTTGCAATGTGCTGGTGATAAAAGGCGGAGATGGTTGACGAGCTACTTGTTTAGTCTGTACAGACTTAATCGCATACTTGGCTTTACCTAAATCAGCGACAACTTTGTCAGACTCTTCCTTATTGTGGATATAAAGCTTGGCACCATCGATCAAGGCTACCAGCTTAGCTTTGAAAGTTGTCTCCTTTTCTTTAATCGGAGCTAGCGCAATCTCGATAACCCAGTACTCTTCGGAGGTGAAATCTCGAATTTCTTGCTCACGGTCAACGATAATTCTTGTAGCTACTGATTGGACTCTGCCGGCGGAAAGGCCCTTCTGTACCTTTCTCCACAGCAGAGGGCTTAATTTATAACCGACAAGCCTATCGAGGATACGCCTGGCCTGCTGTGCGTTCACCAAATTCATATCGAGAGAACGAGGCTCCTCAAATGCCTTGAGAACCGCATCTTTGGTTATCTCATGAAAAACTACGCGGTGAGTAAGCCCCTCGTTCTTGTCCAATTTGGCTGCGTGCACAAGATGCCAGGAAATTGCCTCTCCTTCACGGTCGGGGTCAGTAGCCAGGTAGACAGAGCTGGCCTTTTTAGCTGCTTCTTTAAGCTCAGCAATTATCTTTCTCTTCGCTGGGAGGGTAACATATTTCGGAGCGAAGTCCTCGTTTATGTTCACTCCTAAACTTTTGTTGGGCAGATCGCGCACATGCCCCAGAGACGCTTTAATAATGTAACTACGGCCTAAAATTTTACTCAGTGTCCTGGCTTTAGCCGGGGATTCAACAATAACTAATTTACTTGCCATACTTATCAGCCTTCAACTTTCAGTCAACTACTGAATATTCCTTACTTCGCCAAAGCATAATACATACTCCCGACCTGTTTCACCATACCTTTCAGCTCCAACATAACTAGAGTGCTGCTTACCTTCGAAGTAGTTAAGCCACTGCGACGGCAAACTTCATCTATGTGGCTTGGCTCAGGACTTAAGTGCTTTAGTATCAAAGATTCAGCTTCACTGGCAGGCAAAATTTCCTTAATTTCCAATTGTTGAGGTGCTACTATAGATAAGTTTAAATCCTCTAAAATATCAGCACAATTACAGACTAATTTAGCTCCCTCCTGTATAAGGCGATTTGTTCCCTTGCTCATCGGAGAAAGGATGCTGCCGGGGATGGCAAAAACCTCCCGATTCTGTTCCAGTGCCTGATGTGCAGTAATTAAGGCTCCACTCCTCTCCCCAGCTTCCACCACTAATATCCCTAAGCTCAAGCCGCTCATAATCCGATTACGGAGCGGGAAGTTCTCAGCTTTAGGCGTAGCACCCAGAGGATATTCGCTTATCAAAGCCCCTCGCCCCATAATAGCCTGAGCTAGTTTAGCATTTTCCCCAGGGTAGACAATATCTAGCCCGGAAGCGAAAACTGCTATAGTTTTACCCCCAGCATCTAAGGTAGCCCAATGAGCGATAGAATCGATTCCTCTAGCTAATCCACTAATGATAGTGATCTTGCTTCGTGCCAGATCAGTTACAATTTCTTCCGTTATTTGCCGTCCATAAATGGTAGGGCGACGAGTGCCAACCACAGCTAGACAGGGGTCATCTGGAGATGGGAGATCGCCTCTAACATAAAGCACTGCTGGGTAATCATAAATTTCCTTTAATCTGGGAGGATAACAAGAGTTTTCATAGGTGAGCACCTTTACTTTGTAATGCTCCAGCTTTTCCATCTCGGCATCTAGGGAAATTCTAGAGCGCAACAGGAATAAAGAATCTGTACTTCGTGAGTCTAACCCTGCTTGTTTTAACTTACCCTCAGGGGCTTTCCATGCGTCTTCTAAACTACCAAAGTACTCCTTCAGTTGAGAAACCCTTATCCTGCCAATACCGGGTACCTTGGAGAAACCAACCCAGTATTTCAGCTCATCAGTGTTTGCCATAAAACTTGAGCAGATTTTAGCATAGATAGAGCAACCAAGGAAGAATAAAATATCCTAGCCTTTTTCAGCCTTCCACTTCTCTTGACGCAACAGGGAAGCGTTGTTATCCCTGTCTAAGGATAACAGGTACACGCGAATTATAGTATCGCGTTAATCCGTATACCAGCTAAAAATTAAACCTTTCCTCACTCTTTCGCATAAGTGACGGTAAGGGTAACTGATGACCATTCAACATAGTCAGCAGTACAGTTATCATTAGTCACACGCAAAAAGCACGCTTCCACCTGCACGCGGTCACTTGTCCCCTGTGCAATATTCCTTACCACTTTGGTTACATCTACAACCGTCGGCGGCTCCCACATAACCGCAGTTATTTCCGCGTATGGGTGCTCTATATTAAACTTGGGCAACTGTCCTTTCTCATAACAAACCCGCCATAAATGTAGCCCTTGAAGCCCTGTATTCCTATCGAATGGCACCCCACCCACTTTCTTCGTAGTGAAACTGAGTTTGGCATCTTTTATATCAGCGCTCCTCAAACTATAGGTATCAAAACTCCAAAAAGCGTGATAGCTCTCACTTTTATCGCTGTCTCCGGCTCTAGTCCTCGAAGTATCCTTATCTCCACTTCGGGATACTGTACCCGTTTCATTAGCCACAGGAGTAAAAGTTACCGTTTGTTGTACTAAAGCCACAGTGACTGATACATTATCTACATTCTGACCGCCCTTACCATCACCAACAGTGATTGTAATGGTATATGTTCCTTCTTCATCAGGTGCTATCCACGTGACTTTATTACCTGTTCCGGTAATGCTGCCACCACTGGCCCTCCAGTTATAGTTAAGCGTATCTTTATCCGGGTCGCTGGCAATACAGGTAATCGTCGTTTGGCCCTGGGGCGAAATTGTAACTGGATCGGCAACCAAACTAGAAATCTGTGGATCCTGGTTACGCACCACACTCAGTGGCACAGTGGCTTGAGTAATACCACCCTTGCCATCTTTAACAGTAACTATAACATCGTAAGTTCCGCAGTCTTCTGGAGCTGCCCAGGAAATCACGGGTTGTCCAGCCCCACTGAAGCTGCCACCAATGGCTGACCATTCATAACTTATAGCATCACCGTCTGGGTCTGATGCCTCACATCGAATCTCAATTATGCTTGAGGGGATAACTTGCGACTGCGAAGGTGTTAGACTTGAAATTACTGGTGGCTGATTGCCACCTGGCTCCGATGGAGCTGGGGTTGCTTCTGAACCACAGGCACTAGTCAATACAATTATCGTTGCCAAAATTGCTAAAATTGCCCCGAATCTTATTTTAGTCATGCCCCTTTTTCTACCTCCCTACTCAAAATGCGCTTGTTGAAAATTATATTATACCCTTTACAACTTAACAATAAGGTGCGCTAAGGTAAACATGAAGTAGAACGAACTATTTCTTCAAGCTTTGGCAATATATCCTTTGTGGCTTTATATCCTTGTGCTATAGCCTCTTCGCCTTTATAAAACTCAAAGCTCTTAATATAGCTTACATCAGGGCTTATAACTATATCCGCACTTTTTATCCTTAACCTGACTCGTTCATATTCCATGGCTTCGATTGCTTGCATCAAAGTGTCAAATATGTGTGGAGTTTGAGGATCTAGCTCTCCTTTAGCTTCATTAAATTTGGTCTTGGCAATACTGCAAAGCTCCTCCAGACCCTTAAACTTATCCTTGCTCTCCTCCAACAAGCTATCGATTCTTTTCTTCGCAGCCTCTAATCGCCTGTCCTCATGGTATCGGGCCTCTATTTTCTCTTTACCTCTGTAGATTTTGCTTTTAATAACATCACGAGGCTTTTCAAAGACCTTGATTTTGTCCTTGCTCTCCTCCAACAAGCTATCGATTCTTTTCTTCGCAGCCTCTAATCGCCTGTCCTCATGGTATCGGGCCTCTATTTTCTCTTTACCTCTATAAACTTCATTTTTGACAACATTATAAGGCTTTTCAAAAATCTTAATCTTACCTTCGTCCTCCTGCAGTAAGCTGTCAATTCTTTTCTTTATAGCCACCAAGTGTGTGTCTCCAGAATGAAGATTCAGTATCGCATCGGGTATTTCCTCTCCCTCTGACTCGCTATATTTTCCTCTCTGCGGCTCAGGAATTACATTTACGGCAATAACAACATCCGCTCCCATATCGCGGACGATATCTACAGGCACAGGATCGACCACCCCACCATCAACCAAAAACCTATCTTTCCATTTTACAGGCGTAAATATTACAGGCAGTGAGATACTTGCTCTTACCGCTTCTATCACTGAGCCTTTAGTGAATATTATCTCCTCGCTGGTTTGGGCATCAGCAGCTACAATCGCAAGAGGTATTTTCAAGTCTTCGAATCTTACATCTCCAATGAGGGAACGCAAAACTTCTTTAAGTTTTCGTCCGCGAATGAATCCTTTCCCAAACAACAGGTTCAAGTCGGCTAAATGAACTAATTGTTTCCAATCTACTCCCAGCGCTAGCTCCTCTAAAGTAGCTGCCTTTTTCCCTCTGGCATACAAGGCACCCACCAATGCACCCATGCTTGTACCACTTATCATATCAACAGGAATTGAACTTTCCTCTAAAGCCTTCAGTACTCCAACGTGTGCCCAGCCACGGGCGGCACCAGCACCTAAAGCTAAGCCAATTTTTGGTGTTTTAGGGATTACAGAATTCATCTCATAGCCTTCTTAATCTCTAAGGGCATAATCCACGGCAGCTTTAGCGTGTATTGCCGTAGTATCGAAAAGGGGGACTGAACAGTGCTCCTGTTTTACCAGAAGTGGTAATTCCGTGCAACCTAAAATAATTCCCCCGGCACCATCATGAATAAGCTTCTCCATAATCTCTTTAAGTTGCTCTCTTGATGGACCCTTTATTTTCCCTGCACACAACTCCTCAAAAATTACATTGTCTACTATCTGGCAATCAGCATTATTGGGAATTACAACATCAATGCCATATTTCTCTTTTAGACGTCCCTTATAAAAATTCTCCTCCATGGTAAATGTGGAACCTAAAAGGCCAAGTTTGTTAAAGCCGAACGGAAGAATCGCCTCGGCGGTAACATCAGCGATATGCAATAACGGGATATTTATATTTGCCTGAACATCATCTGCCATCTTATGCATGGTATTAGTGCAGATTAAGGCAAAATCTGCACCACCTCTTTCCACTCTTTTAGCGGCATCTATCATTAACTTTGTAGCTTCGTCCCAATTTCCTGCACGATGAAGCTCTCTGACCTCTTCGAATTCAACACTATACATCACGATTTTCGCTGAGTGAAGTCCACCTACCTTCTCTCTCACAGCTTCATTTATGATTCGGTAATACTCTGCTGTCGATTCCCAACTCATCCCTCCGATAAGTCCGATTGTTTTCATAGTGACTCTCCTTTCAGTCAAGTGGCATGCCTGACACATATTACGTGCTTGCAAAGTGCGAAGCATTTGGGCGAACGGAGTGAGCTATAAAGCTCATGTTAGCCTGAAGCACTTTAGAGCACTATAAAGTACCTATGCCAAGCTACCAAATATTATTATTTGCTCCGCAATACGGCGGATCACAGGAATCCATGGTTTAATTCTAGCGTCATTGTCTTGCGTCGGAGCAATAACCACACCAAGCCTACTTTCATGGCCATGCACCAAGGCATTTCTTATCTTGCGTAAGATATCTGGCGTCTTCGGAATCCACATCGTAGCAAAACTTTCAAGCGTCATGTCTTCTGAAATGAAAGGCTCAATGACGAACCCTCCCTCAAATTCCTGCCTTTTAGAGAAGTAGTATAGATTCTGTTGCAGTTCCCTCCAAACTATATCAGGGGTACAATGAGTTTCAACTACCTTGTTTAGCTTGGCCTCATCGCTTTGGCGGATGTCAGTAACTGCGTCTAATAATCTGGATATGTGTTTGTCAGGATTTACGTGAATGTCAGGTGCAGCAATTACTTGCAATATTCTTCTCTTAATGTCGGTGTTAACATAATAGAACGCTGCATACTCCAAAATTTGGTAGTAATATAGAAATTTTAAACGAGTTTCAGCAACCTCGTTGGCTGCCAAAGCTAGATCTAGTAGAAACCGATCTTTATGACTACAGGAGATATTTTTGGGGAAATCCATTTCAACAAACTGTAGCTGATCTACAGGTTCTGGCTTTTCGCTTTTAGCTGGATGGATAAGGATGCAGCCAGATTTTCTGTCATAATATGACATGAAGAAATTGAGATGTTTTGAGATTTCAATGATTTTATCTTCTTCAAACTTTTCAAATCCGCTCACGAAGAAGGACACAGGTTTTCTTTCCTTCAAGTCCTTCACGAAATCCTTGAAGAAATGCTCCTCGAGCATTGAAGGTTCCTTAGGCTCTGGGCTCATGTACAAACCAAGTAGCGTGAGGTTTCTATACTCTGTTGTTGATTCCTCTCCAGTAAGTCTAAATAGCTTGCTAAGTAAAAGTAGACGATCCGAAGCATCCTTGAATTGGCAATAGTAGGTTTTGCCATCTATCGTAAATTCAAATTGGCGGGAAAGGTAAAAGCTATTTTTGCCCAGAAGCGTGAATATATACTCCATTGTATTAGAGTCTGTATGATAAAGAGCCGTGAAACGTAGTGGCAATATCAAGTTATTTAAAGCGGCTATCAAATCGGGCTGAGAGTCACGTTCTACCGCAAAAGAGAGTGATTCATCATCCCAAGGGTTGGTAACGCAATATGCCTTTCCCTTCTTTTGAATTTTTGAATACGGATTCTGCTTTAAAAAAGGCTCAAGCTGTTTTTCAAGAGTCGCAGCTTTGTTTTCTTGCGTGTCTTCGTATCTTTGTCGGTTCATTTAATCCAAATATACTGCATTAGAGCAATATACTCAAGCCCAACAATTGAGATAGGAATTCAAATTTTTGGTGGGGAGGGTGGGATTCGAACCCACGGTCGCCAAAGACGACACGCGCTCTCCATGCGCGCCTGATAAATCATTCCAACATTTCTCTTCATTACTTCATTTCCTTCTAATTCGTATCTTCCGTGGTTCTACGACAATCAAGTTTCCCTTGAAGTCATCCTCGGATAGGTCATTAAATCTCTCTAGAAGATAACGGTTCACTTCTGTAGTCGACATTTCATTGGGGAAGTGCACAACGACAATACCGAAGTGCTTGCCTAATGGGAACCGCAAAATGTTACCAAAACCTTTATCCCCTGTAAGAATCACTGCCTCTTCACTTTGGGCAAATTCATATATCTTTTCATCCTCTGCTCCTCGAAGCCCATAGTCTCGAATATCCTTAACATCATATCCATGCTCTTTAAGAACTGCTCCCGTGGAGCGAGGCATATCTTCATCAATCACAAACTTTGGCATTTCAGCTTACTGCCTTGATTTCCTCGCCAGACAAGGTCTTAGCTGCATAATCAAGGACAGCTAATATATCCTCACGGGCGATTTCGTACTCAGCCATAACCTCTTCATAGGTCATTCCTCCGGCAAGTTTTCCGATAATAAGATCTACTGGAACGCGTGTCCCGCTAATTACAGGCTTACCAAAATGAACTTTCTCATCTACACTAATTCTCGGAGCTATTTCCATGATATTCCTCCTTCGATTTCACGCTATCACCTCATCTTTTACCAAATGAATTCTAATTATGCGCGGCATTTCCTTCTCTTCAAAATGACACTTCACGGCATCTTTAATTGCTTCCTTCAACTCTCCTAAACTTTCTCCTTCCGTATAGATGGAATATCCTAGAGCCTTCGCTTCGTATCCACCCTCAGCAGATTCTTCCACAAGAAATATTATCTCTTTATCCACCTTCACTTACCTCCTTGATTTCCTGAAATTGGCGGAGAGGGTGGGATTCGAACCCACGGTCGCCAAAGGCGACACGCGCTCTCCAGGCGCGCCTGATAGACCACTCTAGCACCTCTCCATGAGACTCAAAACCAGCGGAGAGGGTGGGATTCGAACCCACGAGGCATTGTTGCCCACCGCTTTTCGAGAGCGGCACCATCAGCCACTCGGTCACCTCTCCACGTTTAGATTAAAATTATATCATAGTGCATAGCAGCCATGTGCTTTATAGCTTGCTCTCTATATAGTATGATTGCCTTGTTTTGATTTGGTTCAAGTTTATCCTGTGTCTCGCTATCATTTTATTCGCAGGAACAAAATTAGCTCGGTACGGGGATGCTATTGCTGAGAAGACAGGCCTGGGACGAATATGGATAGGTCTGGTGCTTTTAGCTGTTATTACTTCTATGCCGGAGCTGGTTACTGGGGTGAGTTCTGCTGCCTTGATTGGCTTGCCTGATTTAGCCCTGGGTACCCTCTTCGGAAGTTGCTCCCTTAACCTTGCCATTCTGGCTTTGCTAGATATCCTCCATCATCATACCCCAGTTTTGACCGAAGCAAGCTCAAGGCATATCGCATCAGCTAGCTGTGGGATATGCCTTATTGCCGTTGCAGCAGGAGGTATCCTCGCTGGAGAAAGATTTCCCGGATTAGCTTTAGGATGGTTAGGCATCCCAAGTATTATCATCATTCTACTGTATTTAGCAGGAATGTGGTGGATAGCCCACTATGAACGTAGTCATCAAATCATTGAAGTCCCAGCTATTTCCTTAAAATATGACGAAATTACTACAAGGTCGGTATGCCTCAAATTTGTCTTGGCAGCGACGGCAGTGATTGCCGCTGGAATATGGCTATCATTTATCGGTGACGAAATTGCTAAGGCTACCGGCTGGGATGCTACTTTCGTTGGAACTTTATTTTTGGCAATTACTACTTCTATGCCTGAATTAGTAGTTACTGTCGCTGCCTTACGTCTGGGCGCTGTGGATATGGCTATCGCTGATATATTAGGGAGTAACATGTTTAATATCGCCATCGCCGCCTTGGTTGACCTTTCTTATACCAAGGGGTCAATCTTCTCTTCGGTGTCAAGCAATCACCTCATCACTGCTTCAGTGGTAGTGGTGATGAGTCTTCTGGTTATTGCTGGTCTCAGATTTCGGCAAAGGCGCAAGACTTTCCGCGTCATTAGTTGGTATGCCCTTGCTCTAATCGGGCTTTATATTCTTGGAGTCTATGCTCTATTCACCCTAAGTGCAGGTTTGTAGTAAATTTTTCCAACCCGTATGTTACCAGGAAGCATTGTATAAGATGGGGGAATATCTTGCCTTTGATGCTTTACAAGTGAAGGTTACTGCCTATCCAGATCGACTCGAACTCCGTGACATTCTCCCTACTTACGTCACCACTGAACAAACATGGGCATGACTACATGAATGTAATTGTCCACTCCTATAGGACGAATGATCCCGGGGCTTGATGGGGTGGTGACTTCTAGAGCGACTTGAGATTGGTGAAGAACACTTAAAACGTCAGAGAGATATTTCACGTTGAAGGCGATTTTAGCTTCTTCTCCGTCAACCAGAGCATCGATTTCATTGACATTACTGCCAACTTCCTCAGCTTGAGCGGAGATAGTTATTTTCCCTGGAGTAAGTTCAGCACCGGGAGTAATGACCAGGCGAACAATACCACTAGCATCACGAGCAAATATGGAAGACATTTTGGTAACCCGCAGAAATTCAGTGATATCCACTACCGATCGAGTAGTGTAGCTTTGGGGAATAACTTGTGAGTAGTTAGGAAAAGAACCTTGAATGAGCTGGGAGACCAACTCAGTATTTTTGAGGCGGAAAAGAGCCTGCCCCTTTTGCTGATTCAAGGTGATTTCCACTGGCTCCTCCTGGTCACCAAGAAGGCGACTCAGCTCATTAAGGGTTCTTGCTGGAATAATTACTGTAGTTCTCTGGTCAACTGGGGACCCAATGGTTGTTTTATAGACAGCTAATCTGAAGCCATCGGCAGCCACTAAGTTGAGGTCCGCTCCATCAAATTCGGCGTTAATCCCGGTTAACACAGGGCGAGATTCTTCAGTTGCAGCAGCGAAAGCAACTTGCGTAATTCCTTCCCTCAATGAACCTGCTTCGATGTTGGTGGTTATGCCGCCACTTACTTCAGGAATAGGCGGAAAATCCTGGGCATCAATGCCATTAATGCGAGCCTGAAAACGGCCGCTTTTGAGCTCAAGGGTATGGGTGTTAGGAGGCAAGTTGATTTCAATTAAGTCATTGGGCAAAGAATTAATGAAATCAATCAGCAGCCGCGCAGGGACAGTTATGGCTCCTTCCTGCTCTACCTTAGAGCCAATCCAACATGTAGTAGCCATTTCCAGGTTAGTGGCTGCTAGTTTAAGATGTGATTGCTCAGCAGCTAAAAGGATATTTTGGGTGATAGGCAAAGTAGATCTAGTAGCCACAGCTCTGCCCACTATGCTTAACCCTCTACTTAGATTTTCTTGAAGACAAGATACCTTCATGGAATGCCTCCCCACTCTTATACGTGGGTAACAGTATACTATCAAGCAATAATGATAGTCAATGAGTTAGGTGTAAAGTCGCTGTAGTATTTGCCGTGCTTTCTGAGCAGCCTGACCGCGGTGGCTGATTCGGTTTTTTATCTCCATAGACAGTTCAGCCATAGTCTTACCCGCCTCAGGGAGGTAAAAAACAGGGTCATAGCCAAAACCACTTTCACCTTTAGCCTTAAAAGTAATTATGCCATGACACTCGCCGTAGCATAGTTCTAATTGACCTTCTGGAGTAACTATGGCAATAACACATTTAAAGTGGGCAGTTCGTTTTTCCCAAGGGACACCATTAAGTTTGGCTAAGAGAGTCTTTACTCTATCTGTATCAGTAGCTTCTTTACCTGCAAAGCGAGCTGAATGGATTCCTGGCTCGCCACCTAGGGCATCCACCTCGAGCCCTGAATCATCAGCAAGGGTGATAAGCTGGCTTAATTTAGCATATGTAAGAGCTTTCTGCTGAGCATTTTGTTCATAGCTATTTCCTGATTCAGTGGCCAGAATTACTATTTCCTGATCAGCTAGTGTGACCACTTGGTAGCCAAGGCTGCTCAGTAGAGGGCGATATTCCCTTATTTTCCCTAAGTTAGAGGTGGCGAGAAGGAGTTCAGGCATTACGGGGTGACGAAGGTAGTTGGGCATCTGACACAATACTCAGCCAGGCTTTACTTGATTTTGGAGATTAACTCTTCAGCCTCGTCTAATCTCTTTTTAGCTTTAGCAATAGCCTCTTCCGTTCCCGCTACAGATTTATCTTTGATTTTGGAGGCAATCCTGCTTAGCTCTTTTTCTGCCGAGGCTACTGCCTCTCCAGCCTTGTCTAGATACTCTTTAGCCAGGACTTTTGTCTCTCCAGTTTCCTTTCCTACCCTTGTCTCTGCCTCTGCTAGAGCCTGTTTTACCCTAGCCGCAGATTTCTCCGTTTCGTCTAGTGCCTTACCGCTTGCTTCTATAGCCCCTTTCTTGACAAGGTTTACTATTCCACCGGCCCCGGCTCTAGTTTCCACTAACCCCTTCCTTATTCTAGCTAGGGCTTCTCCTAGTTCTTTACTAATTTCCATTTTATCTCCTTAAAAGTAGCTCTTCAGTCAAGTATTGCGCCAATTTGACCATCCTTGATTGAGCTCTTCTCTAATAAGCCACTTAGTTAAAGCTTTTCAAATCGCTGGGCTAGCTTTTCCATCACCTCAGGCATAGTGGTATATTCCATCTCCTCAAGAGGCAAGCGGTGTGGTTCAAATGGCCCCATGCGGCGTAGAAAGTCAGCCAGAATATTTGATTGATGGCGAGCCTCATCAAAAGCGTGGTCATCAAAGAGGTCACGAGGCCCAATGAGCTTGCCATTGGAGAGTTGGAAGCCTGCGGCTATAACTCTGGGTGGACCATCAAAGCGGGAGGGATTGCTATCGCGGACAGCTACCGGCATTAAGGGGCCATGATGAGAGCCTCTCATCCATCCCTCCACTATGAAAGGAGAAGCAAAAGGCTCCAGTATTTCGCCCACGGCGGGAAATTTCCCCTGGGAGCGAACGACACAGACGGGATCATCCTTACCCACGTATCTGCCTGCCATCATAGATAACTTCTCAGTAGAAGAGACAGCAGCAATTTCTCCAGTATCTTTATGGTACACTGCTTTAACAGCGTAGCGGCCTGGCGCCCCAAGAAAAACCAGCATGTCGTAGATTTCCTCAGGTGAGCTAAGACGAATCTTTTGGTGCTCCTTAACATCATGGATCTCGAAAGTAAAACCAGAATGCATATTAGAGGCAATCACCAGTCCAATGGTGTTAAAAGGGTCGGCAAATATTTTATATAGTGGCAAATTCCAAGCGCCAGACGCTGTCTTGTCTGCCATGAGGATAATTATGGTCTCAGCTTGGCGCTCAGTAAATTGCATCTCAGCTACGCCGGGCCCCATCCCCTTGACATTGCCGGAAAAAGCGTCGGATAAAAGGTCCTGACCTGCGCCATGTAGCTTTAGGCTCTTAGCCACCTCAGTACATTCCACGAAGGTATCCCAGGCTAATTTATGGATTTGCTGGTTATTTTCGCCTCGCTGGTGAGTCATTATTAACTGAAGGTCATCGCCACATCTAGTAACGTGGTAATCGATGAGCATACCCTGGCCTTTAGCCTGCGCTAGTTTTTCCTCGGCTTTTTTCAGCACGTCTGGGTGAGAGCTAGAATGTCCTACATAACCACCAACATCGGCCTTAATAACGCTTAAAGTTATCTCCATCATATCCTCCTTTGTTTAGTAATCAATACCTTCACGCGATAATATTCCTTCGTCGTAGGGATGCTTTATCTTGGTCATATTAGTTACCAGGTCGGCTGCCGCAATAAGCTTCTCATCAGCATAACGTCCAGTGAGGATAAGCTCCACTTTCTCGGGCTTTTCCTGTATCAGATTTATTACCTCGTTGAGGTCTATGAGCTTCCAGGTTACAGCCACATTGATTTCATCCAGGATTATTACATCGTAATTGTTGCTAAGCATTGCTTTCTTAGCTGTGTCTAAAGCCTTTTTGGCCTCAATTTTTTCTTCCTCTTTTACATTGTTTGGGTCAACAAAACTTAGCTGTCCGAATTTAGCAAATGTTACATTAGATAATTGAGGTAGAACCTTTTGTTCTCCGTAGGGAAAATTGCCTTTCATGAAATAAACAATAAATACCTTCAGGTCATGACCTGAAGCTCTAAGCGCTATCCCCAAAGCGGCTGATGTTTTCCCTTTGCCATCGCCGGTGAAAACTTCCACCAGACCTTTTGATAACACCTGCATAGTTTAACAAGGGGGGGGGGTGAGAGTCAACGTGGGATAAAAATTAACCCTTCTTTGTTGTTGCCTAAAGCATCTACCATATTTTGGCAATAGAGAAAAGCAGTGTAAGCCGCTATAGTGGCATCGCAAAGGTTATGGTCGAACATAAAGACAACATAATCCTAGTGGTAAACTTAAAGGAGCATCGATAGCTATTACTTGAGGGAAATAAAAATTTGTGCTAGCCATGATGTCGCTATTCTCACTCACAAAGCCAAGGTAAACGAGATGTAGCTTGCCGTCCAACCCTAAACAGGCACTAGGTTTGGTTGCAGTTGAAGTTAAATCGATACCAAAAGCCGTGAGAGCTTTCCTCTCCACTTCATTCAGACTTAGGACAAGCTTTTGTCTGCCCGTTTTAGTATTTCTCTAGCTGCTACTACTCCTGAGATTGAAGCTTGAATTAAGCCTCGACTTATACCAGCACCGTCACCAGCAGCAAACATGTTGCTGATCTCGGTTTCTAAGCAAGGAGTCAGCTTTAGCTGACTGGAGTAGAACTTAACCTCTATCCCGTAAAGTAGCGTATGAGGGGAGGCAACACCTGGAACTAATTTATCCATAGCTTGGAGCATTTCGACTATCCCTTTCAGGTATCGGAAGGGGAGGGCAAAGCTCAAATCCCCTGGGGTTGCCACCTTTAAGCTTGGCTCTATGAGGCTATGTTGGAGGCGAGATTGTGTAGAGCGGTGGCCGCCCATCAAATCTCCCAGTCGTTGCACCAGCACACCACCGCTAAGTATATTAGCTAAACGTGCTAGATGCTTGCCATAAGCAATAGGCTCATGGAAGGGTTCGGTGAAGGTTGTACTTACTAAAATGGCAAAATTAGTATTTTTTGTCTTGGGTTTGATATAACCGATGCCATTGACTGTAACTACAGGGTCAGAGCCTCCTGTAGATTCCATAACCACTTCACCCCCAGGGCACATGCAAAATGTTCTAACTCGGTCATCGAAACTCTTAGAATAGAACTCAAGTTTTGCCTCATATAGTACTGAGGTTAGTTTCTCCATGATTACCATTGGCACTTCTACCCTTACGCCGACATCGAGAGGATTGGAATTAAGACTGAGCTTGAGTCTTTCGGTTTCATTAATCAGCCATTCTGAGCCTTCCCTACCTGGAGCTAAAATTAGATACTGGCAGTCTAATCTTTCGCCGTTGCTAGTTTCCACAGCTTTGATTTCACCGTTGTCAACAATAATATTCTTAACCGCTACTCCTAGCTTTATGTCTAATTTAGGTGATAAATAGTTCTGCATAGACTTCAATATCTCACGGCAGTGCTCTGTTCCCAAATGGCGTAATTTAACAGGGATTAATTTGAGCCCGGCTAAGGTAGCTTGACGTTCCAGCTCGGCTATTTTTCCCCCTGTTCCATAAACTTTGTGGGGAGCGCCAAACTTAAGGTAAGTGGAGTCAACGTAATCAATAAGTGATTTGGTGTGGTCGAGGCCGATTAACTCTCGGAGTCGTCCACCCACTTCAGTGGATAGAGTCAACTTGCCATCGCTAAAGGCTCCAGCACCTCCAAACCCGCTTACCAGGTGGCATGGGGAACAAAATACACAGTGTGCACTTCCCCTTTGAACAGGACAAACACGAGCATTGATTTCTCTTCCTTTATCCAGGAGCAGGATGCTGAGGCCGGCGTTACTCAGTTCTAAACTAGCGAAAATACCTGCTGGACCGGCACCGACTATGATGACGTCGTATTTTGGCATTAAAAATTTTCTTGAGTAATTACTGACGTGACCAGTTAGCTAAGAAGGTCGGTGATTTAAGGATTTCATCGGCTGCTGAATATGGGTCGATTTCTCCCTTACCTACCTTCTCAACATAACTACTTAACTGAGAATCTGCCTTAATTGCCTTAAGCAGACCTTTAATGATTTTGTGCTCTATTCTTTTTGCAAGTTCATCTCTACGCTGCTGCTGACGTCGCTGGGATAGCCTGCCTGTTTCATTGAGAACTTGGTGGTGTCTTTGAATTTGCTGATAAAGTTCCCCGATTCCAATATTATTAGATGCCTGTGTTGCCACTACAGGTGTATCCCACCAGCCTGAATCGGTGCGAAGCAAAAGCATAGCTTGTATATCGTGGATGAACTGGTCTGCACCGGGGTGGTCAATCTTATTGACTACAAATATATCAGCGATCTCTAACAAGCCTGCTTTCATAGTCTGGACGGTGTCCCCAGCTTCGGGGCATAGTACAACGACTACAGTATCTACACTTTTCATGATGTCTACCTCGCTTTGCCCCACTCCCACCGTCTCTATTAAAATGATATCTTTACCAGAGGCGTCAAGTATCTTGACCACGGAGCCAACGGTTTGCGGTAGTCCACCCAGACTACCTCGAGTTGCCATACTGCGGATAAAAACTCCTTCATCAAGATAGTGCTGCTGCATCCTTATTCTATCGCCTAATACAGCTCCTCCAGTAAAAGGGCTTGAGGGATCTGCCGCAATTACCCCCACGTCCAAGCCTTCTTTCCTTATCAAAGCTATCAGTTTGTCAACCAGGGTACTCTTGCCTGCTCCTGGGGGTCCAGTTATTCCTACACAATATGCCTTCCCTGTATGTAAGCTGACGCGCTTCATTATTTCAGGCACTTCTTTGCTTTCGTTTTCTACCAGGCTAATTACACGTGCTAGAGATACTGTTTCCCCCTTAAGCACTCGTTCTACTAGTTCCATTCTTTTATAAACCCTCCAATGTTGTTAATCGACCTATTCTATACCCTTGCTGGTTAACTGTCAAAAGGGAATCAATGTATTTAATTCTCGACTAAAAACGAAAAAATGGCTTTGTCTTCCTCTCATAGTAATGGTCTCTTAGTGCAAAGGTTACCGCGAATTGACTAGGTTAGCTTCTATTGATAATATTGTTAGATAAGTCGTGCTAGGCGGGGAGCTAGCGGTGCCCTGTACCCGAAAACCGCTATAGCGGGGCTGAATTCCTGCTTGAGGTTTACGACTTGTGAGGTGCTTTTATCAAGCGGCGTTGATGGTTGGGTTCTATGCAACTGGGAACTATGAACCCCGTCAGGTCTGGAAGGAAGCAGCGGTAAGTGGCATTCTTGGTGTGATGTAGAGGTGCCTGGCTGGAGTTAGCTGGCAAAAGCAGTCTTCGAGTTTAGGAATCGAGAGCAGGTGCACGGCTTATGCTATAAAAGAGAGTTTACAGGTAACTTTTTTAAGGCTCGGCGTAAAACAGCAGATATTTCTTTTGATTGTCTTCGTTATGGCAATATAGCTAGTTTTAGTAAGTGGGTTTTCCCAGGAGGAGGGAGGTAGTTCGCCAGGTTGATTTTAAACCGAAAAAGAGACTAGGGCAGCATTTCCTTGCCAATGACCATGTGGTGGAATGTATTTTGTCTGCTGCCGAGGTTAACTGTGGAGACATTGTAGTTGAAGTAGGTCCAGGTTTAGGCGTATTAACCAGAGCATTAGCTAAGCGAGTAGCTAAAGTCATCGCTGTAGAGCTCGACTCCAAATTGGTTAGAATGTTGAGGAGTGGGTTGTCTTCCTTTTCCAATATCAAAATCATTCATGCTGATATACTCAAGATTGTGCCGCGACAACTTCTGGAGGATGATTTGATTACCTCTGAACTTACTGGCAGTTATAAAGTTGTTGCCAATCTCCCTTATTATATTACTTCGCCAGTGTTGCGTCATTTCCTCGAAGCTTCATTGAAGCCTTCAATGATGGTGGTAATGGTGCAGAAGGAAGTTGGTGAAGCTATAGCTGCTACCTCTGGTAAAATGAGCCTGCTCAGCGTTAGAACCCAATTCTATAGTAACCCAACTATCGTAACCTATGTGCCAGCAAAAAGTTTCTATCCTCCACCAAAGGTAGATTCACTTGTTTTACGTCTCGATGTTTATCCCAAGCCACCTATCGAAGTCTCTGATATTGACGGTTTCTTTGATATAGTTCTTCAGGGTTTTAGCTCACGGCGCAAGCAGCTTCGCAATTCCTTGGCTCAAGCTTTAGGGATGTCACCCAATCAAGTCGCTTTATTACTGGAGAAGTCGGGAATAGAAGCTAAGCGACGAGCTGAGACTCTCAGTTTGGAGGAGTGGAACAGGCTGTGGAAAACCTTTGCTCCATTTAGAAAATAATCACATGTTAACAGTTCATGCACCAGCTAAAATAAATCTCGTTCTCGAAGTCTTGGGCAGGCATGATAACTACCATCGAATCTCCAGCATCGTTCAAGCGGTGAATTTGTGTGACGTTCTTAACTTTCAGCTAGATGAGGAAATATCTTTTAAATGCAGTGAGCCAAGCTTGGAACGTGATAACCTGGTGACAGAAGCTGCCACACTTCTTAAGAAAGTTACAGGGTATAATCGGGGAGCGCGAATTGAGCTTCGCAAGCATATTCCGTGGGGGGTAGGATTGGGAGGAGGTAGCAGTGATGCTGCTGCTGCCCTTTTAGCCCTTAACGAGCTATGGAAACTGGAACTTTCGGTTTTTGAGCTAATTTATATAGCCTCTAAGCTAGGCTCAGATGTTCCTTTCTTCATCTATGGAGGCACAGCTTTGGTAGAAGGGAGGGGGGAGAAAGTAACTCCATTGCCATCCTTATCCTCAACCTGGTTTGTTTTACTGGTGCCGCCATTATCCAAAATCCCAGGCAAAACGCGGCAGCTCTATAATAAGTTAAATGATAGTCATTTCACTAAAGGACATTTTGTTCGTGCAGCCTTACTCTCTTTGACGCAAGAAAAAACAATTGTTCCCTCTCTTATATTCAATGTTTTTGAAGAGGTGGCTTGTGATGTATTCCCTAAACTTAATGAATACAAAGAGAAATTTAAGGAAGCTGGCGCCTCAAAAATCCATTTAGTTGGCTCTGGCTCTGCTCTTTTTACCTCCGTGTATGAAGAAGAGGAGGCTAACCAGATACGCTCGTGTCTGCGAAAACAAGGACTGGAATGCTATGTAACTTCTTCCGAGGCTTTGCCCCAAAAGGATAAGAGCGACAGTTTTTCGAGTTTGTTAGAAGGAGGTGGGCAGAGCTAAGGTTCTGTCCTGCTACATTGCAGAAAAGATGGCTTAAACTTGCTATTTATAGTGTTATCCTCATCGGGTTCAGTCTTGGTCTGGCCTACGTTCTCCAGTATTTGATGGCTCATTTTGAAATACCAGTAGAGGAATTTGCCACTACGGCATATCTGGTCGTTTTTGGAGTTACTCTGGTGTGTAACGCTGCCATTATAATCCCTGTGGCTATTCACATAGCTGTAATGATGGCAGTGGCATCAGTATGGGATCCTGTCCTTACAGCTTTTATAGCCAGTATAGCTGGTGCCCTGGGGGAGATAACTGGCTATTATGCTGGTTACCTAGGAAAGAAGATAATAGTTGGTGAGAATACACCAGGCTACAGCAAGCTTGTAAGTTGGATGAAGCGATACGGACCATGGGCTATTTTTCTTATTTCTTTTCAGCCTATTCTCCCGGTTGATATAGCTGGACTTTTTGCAGGAGCCTCAAGAATGCCGTTATGGAAATTCTTATTACCCTGCTGGGCAGGAAAATTCCCCAAATATATTCTGTTCTGTTACTTTGGGTTTGGGCTTCTTTATCTTTCCCCTTTATAGTTTCGTGGTAAAGAGGTTGTCTAACAATCCAGTTGCCATTCTGAGCATAAGCGATGAATCTCATACAACTCAGGGTAAACTCCACGACTAAAGAATCTCTTCTTCAGTTCCTTCCTACTGTCAGAACTCAGGGCTTCGGCTCGCCAGGACAGGCTCCGTGAAGAATCTGGAAATTCCTCTTTGGGTTTCCTCGGTTCGCTCAAGATTCAGGAGCAGGGTGGTAATTGCATTGTTTAAGGGAAAGGGCCAGTCTTTTCTCGTCCGCTTCGGTCTTAACTTCTCCATCCAATTTTGCTTTACGTAGTGCTTGGAGCACCTTTCCCAACTCCGGTCCAGCAGGAATACCCAGACTTTTCAATTCTTCCCCGTTGAGTAAAATCCTGACATAATGCAGTTCTGTCAGGAATAATTGCAGATGTCCACAAATAGTTGGTGAGTCTGAAGCGACAATGTTTGCATAGATAGACAGAGGTTCACATTCACACAGCAGGTAATAAATCTCGCTATGTTTCATGGAAGGTTTGTCTAAGAGGGGGAGACTAGCCTTGAGGTGGAGTGTATCACTCAACGCTCGGGATAATGCTGTTGGTATGTTAAGACGATGGATGAGCTGCACATTTTCCTTTTCGCTGAGTGGATAAATAAAAAGGCAAAAGTAAAGCGGAAATAATTGGCTGGGCTTATTTAGTTGGCGTGCTTTATCAAATTTCCCGGCTATCCAACCATTGCCTCTGAGAGAGGAATTTATCCTTTGTAACACTCCTAGCTCACCAAGTCGCTTAATGATGTGTTCTGGATATTTTTCCTTGAGAATTAGCTCTAATTCATGTCTTATTCTGTCACCGCTTATAGTATCCAGCATGGGAGTATCCTGCTTAAGTAATCGAGCAGTTTGTGTGTCGAGCTTAAATCCTAGCCGCTGTTCATAACGGATGGCTCGCAAAATTCTGGTGGCATCATCGCAGAAACTTTTGGGGTGTAAAATGCGTATAAGATGATGCTCTAAGTCGCTTTTACCCTGATAGGGGTCGAACAGCTCTCCGTAATTGTTCAGTGCAAGGGATATAGCCATGGCATTGACGGAGAAGTCTCTGCGAAAGAGGTCATTGCTAAGGACACTGGGAGTGACAGTTGGCAAAGCTCCAGGTTTGGTATAAGTTTCGCCTCGCGCTGTAGCTATATCTAGGGTGAAGTTACTGTAGCTGAGTTTAGTAGTGCCAAAACGTGGATGTGCGACCAACCTTGCTCGAGTGATTTCAGCCACTTGTTGGGCCAATTTCAGTGCATCACCTTCAACCACCAAATCCAAATCAAAATTAGGGTAGTTAAGAAGCAAATCTCGCACCACACCACCAACGAGGTATACCCTTTGTCCCTGTTTGTCAGCCTCTACGCTGATAATTTTGACCAATTCCACAAGGTGCTGGGGTAGATATTGCTCAACCTGCCATGCAAGATTCATTGGCTGCCTCAGATGATTCAGTATTTATTTACAAGGATACTATTGTATCAATACTTTTGCCTCTTTTTGTAGTTTTTTGGGGTTTGTTCCTGGTATTAGCTATACAATTTGCTGAATGAGCAGTACATCAATGTAAAAGATGCTTTACGATTAATTATTAAACACCTCAAAAATTCTACTAGAGCTAAACTAATAAGAGGTCGCTTACCGAGAGAAGGTAGCCATGTTTACAAAGAGATTTTAAGGCAAGTGTATGAGAGCAGTGGAAGCGAAGAAAGAAATTGTAT
>CAZEQL010000011.1:0-26442 GCA_964514415.1 uncultured Dehalococcoidales bacterium | reverse complement strand
AGGCGGCAGTATCTCAGGGTCAAGCAGAGGTATCCTGAAGCCATAGTTTTCTTTCGGCTGGGGGATTTTTATGAGACCTTCGATGAGGACGCTAAGGTCGCTTCACGAGAGCTAGACCTCGTCTTAACCGCGCGGGAGATGGGCAAGGGGCATAAAGTGCCCATGGCGGGAATACCTCACCATGCTTTAGATAATTATCTAGCTAAGCTCATTAACCGAGGCTACAAAGTAGCCATCTGTGAGCAGCTCAGTCCTCCAGGCAAAGGATTAGTGGAAAGGGACGTCATTCGAGTGGTGACGCCGGGAACAGTGGTTGAGCCTAACCTGCTTGAGAGCAAGAAAAATAACTATCTGGCCAGTCTGGTTGTTGAGGATGAGAAAGCCGGAATCGCCTATATCGATATAACCACGAGCGAGTTTGCCACTACTCAGCTTCCCGGCGACAGGATTCTCCCCGAATTGGAGCGACTTCAGCCCAGTGAACTTCTTATCCCCGAGAATGCTGATGACCAGAGTCAATTGCCGTTCATTATCACCAAGCTTGATGATTATTGGTTTGATTTGGAGACAGCCCAGGAAACATTGTTGGACCATTTCGGTGTGGCTACTCTAGAAGGCTACGGCTGTGCCCGTTTGCCTTTAGCTATAAGAGCTGCGGGCTCATTAATCCATTATCTCACGGAAACCCAAAAGGAAACACTGCCTCAGTTGACCAAACTAGCCACTTATTCTACAGATTCCTTTATGATTCTCGATGGCCAGACATGCCGCAATCTGGAAATTTTTCAAGGTGGTAGGTGGGGAGAAACCGGCAACTCTCTTCTCTCCATCATCGACTTAACCAGGACGGCTATGGGTGGCAGGCTGCTCAAAAACTGGTTAGGGCATCCTCTGGTTGATATTGCTGAGTTGAATCAACGACAGGAAGCCGTCGATTGGTTTTACCATAGTAATTTGGCTCGCCAAAAGGTTATCTCTCTTCTAGCAGATATTGCCGATTTGGAGCGATTGGTTAATCGGGTGGGGTGTGACAAAGCCATGCCCAGAGAGATGATAACGCTTCGTCTTAGTTTGGAGAAAATACCTGAACTGAAAACAGCGATGGAGAACAAGGACTCCATAAATTGGTTAACCCGCGAACTTAAGCCTTGTCCTGATATTGTGGAGCTAATCACCCAGGCCATTGCCGATGAGCCTGGATATTTGGAGCAAGGCGGCGTAATAAGAAAGGGCTTCTCCGCTGAGCTAGATGAGATTCGTCATGGCTCAAAGGAAGCTAAGCAGTATCTGGCTAGCCTGGAGCAGAGGGAGCGACAGCGCACAGGGATTAAATCCCTAAAAGTGGGCTACAACCGAGTATTCGGCTATTATATTGAGGTATCCCGGGCTAATCTTAACCTGGCCCCTTCTGATTATATTCGCAAGCAGACTTTGGCAGAGGCGGAAAGGTTCTTCACTCCCGAACTCAAGGAATATGAATCGCTGATTCTCAATGCCCAGGAAAAGATTGCTGTCCTGGAAGCCGCCATTTTCCGGCAAGTCTGTCAGCAGATAAGCGCTGTCAGCGAGCAGATTTTAGCTACTGCTAGAGCCATCGCCCAGATTGACGCTCTTTCCAGCCTTGCTGAAGTGGCAGCACGGCACAGCTATGTTAGGCCAACATTAAGCACAGAAGATGTTATAGATATTAAGGGAGGGCGTCATCCCATAGTGGAGAGGAGCATAGGTAGCGATAACTTTGTTCCCAACGACACCTATTTATGTAACAAAGACAGTCAACTTATCATCCTCACCGGCCCTAATATGTCGGGAAAATCTACTTATCTCAGACAGGTAGCACTGATTATCCTTTTGGCCCAAATAGGCAGCTTTGTTCCTGCCGACTCAGCTAACATCGGGATTGTTGACCGCATCTTTACCCGAATCGGCGCTCAGGAGGACTTAGCCGCAGGGCAGTCCACCTTTATGGTGGAGATGACTGAGACAGCGAATATTTTAAACAATGCTACTCCTCGCTCCTTTCTCATTTTGGATGAAATTGGACGCGGCACAAGCACTTACGACGGGCTCTCTATCGCCTGGGCAGTAGCCGAGTTTATCCACAACTATCCCAAGCTTGAGACAAAGACCCTTTTTGCCACTCATTATCATGAGCTGGTAGATTTAGCTAACACCCTGCCCCGGGTGAAAAACTTTAATGTTGCTGTGGCTGAGGAGGGAGATAAAGTCATCTTCCTGCATAAAATTCTCCCTGGGGGTACTGATAGAAGCTATGGCATCCATGTAGCTCAGCTAGCCGGCCTGCCAAAATCGGTAATTGTTCGGGCTCAGGAAGTTCTAGCTGAACTGGAAAACAGTCGCACTTCAAAAAAAAGTAAGGTGTCTCGGCATAAAGCACAGTCCCAGCTTCCACTCCTCCCCCAAGACTCCTTACTGGCTGATGAGCTTGCCAGGCTTGACGCTGATTCCATGTCTCCTTTAGAAGCCCTTACCAAGCTTTATGAGTTGAAGCGGATGGCACAGGAGAAATGAGATTATTGCACCAGAATTGGTTCCTCTAACCTGGTTAATAAACAACTAACACCAATTGCACTGATTTGCTATAATTTTTTAGTGGAAGCTTACTTTGGTACAAAGTAAGACTAAAGGAAAGGAGGGAGTAGCAATGTTTAGCTTACAGTCATCGAGTTTTTCGCATGGAGGGGAAATTCCTGAGAAGTACACTGCTGATGGAGAGGCAATATCACCACCACTTAACTGGAGTGATATCCCCAAAGGAACAAAGAGCCTCGCTTTAGCTATGACCGACCCAGACGTATTAGCTATGGCAACTCCGGCAATCTATGCACATTGGGTGGTTTGTGACATTCCAGTATCAGTGGCAAGTCTCAACGAAGGGGCAGGCTCAGGTGGTGAATTGCCCCCGGAGGCAAAGCAATTACCAAACAGCCCTGCCAGTCTTGGGATGAAAATGTGGCCCGGCTATTCTCCCCCATGGCCTCCAGACAAAGCACATAGGTATACTTTTACTGTTTATGCCCTGAGTGAAAAGAAGCTGCCCGTTAGTGAAGACGCTAATTTCATGAACTTTATGAAGGCTGTCTTACCCATCACTGTATCTTCAGCAACGTTGGTGGGGCTCTACGGTCCAGCTAAACGGAAAATGTCTGCAGGGATGCAGCTAAAGACATTGCCACGCTTCATCTGGAGGAGACTGGCTTACAAAGTGTAGCAGCAGGTTAGCATCCTGCTCAGGGAAGTGCTGAGAAATAAATACTCGCCAAAAAATTTGAGCTTGCCCCCAGAGTAAGCTTTCACCAGTAACAGGTTTAGATGGCTAAAGATTACTATCGGACATTAGGTGTGCCGAGGAACGCCTCGGATGAACAGATTAAGAAAGCTTTTAGAAAGTTGGCTATGCAATATCATCCAGACCGCAATCCGGGGAAGGAAAAGTGGGCTAATGAGAGATTTAAAGAAATAAACGAAGCTTATGGGGTCCTTGGTGACCCTCAGAAAAGAAGCCAATATGACCAATTTGGCACAGTGGGCAGTATTGGCGACATTTTTGGCAGTCCTTCCACCAGAACTACCTTTGAAGATTTGATGAAGGATTTTGGTGGGGCTGGGTTGGGATTCAACTTTCTCAACAATATATTTGGTGATTTCTTCAAAGGCGGCGGTTCTTCTTACAGAAAATCCGGCAGGCCTGGTAGAGTGAGATTTGAAGCCTGGCCAGGACAAGAGATTAACCTGGATGAGATATTTGGCCAGGCTCAAAGACCCCAGCGCCAAGATGTTCGCTATGAGCTTACAATTACTCAAGAAGAGGCTTTGCGAGGAATTAAGAAGATATTAAGCAGAAGGGGAAAGAAGTTGGAAGTGAAGATTCCCGCAGGGGTGAGGACAGGCAGTATGGTGAGGTTAAGCAATGCCCGCAAGCTAACTGATGGCTTGCCTGGGGATATTTTGATTCGAATTGGAGTTAAGTAAGACCTAAGCATTATATTCGCATCTCTGGGTATGGTACTTGTTATCTTGCAACAAGGGAATGCCCCGTTTCACCTTTCCCTCTTATCCACAACCTCTCCCCGTCGGTGATGAATTCTATAGTGCCATCTCTGTCTGTTCGATAGACCTTATCCTCGCCCAGCCTATCAATTAGTCTATTCACCACTTCGGGGCTGGGATGGCCGAAGCGGTTGTCGGCTCCTACAGAAATCACAGCTATTTCAGGATCAGCGGCTGCTAGAAATTGTGGATAGGTGGACGTCTTGCTGCCATGATGGGCGACTTTCAACACCGTGCTTCTTAGATTGGCTCTCTGCTTGATAAGTTCAAGCTCTGCCTCTTGCCTGATGTCGGCTGTAAGCAAAAAACTAACTTTGCCCCAAGTCAGCCTTAATACTACTCCGCTGTTATCAACATCGTCGCTGGTTCCCTCAAAAAGCTCTGTAGGAGGGTTAAGGATTTCCATTTTAATTCCCTTGCCTAAATCAATTTCCTGCCCTGCCCTGGCTACCTCATGCTTGATTTGCTTTTCTTCAACAAGCTTGAGCCACTCATAGTAAATAGAGGAGTTGTAAGGCACTCCTGGCTCAAGCACTTGCTTTACCTTGTATCGTTGAAGCACCTCCACTAATCCGGTGACGTGGTCCGCCTGGGGTTGAGTGGATACCATGAGGTCTATTGTCCTATTCCAGAAGGGAAGCCTCTTACCTAATTCCAAACTTATCTTCTGTGGGTCAGGCCCGCCATCAATAAGTATGTTCTGGCTATCAGGCGTTTGAATCAAGATGGCATCCCCCTGTCCCACATCAAGAAAGCTTATATGAAGCTTATCATCGGGCATGGTGAGAGCCACAGACCAGACCAGAATGGCTATTATCAACAGAGGCGGAATAAGCCACTTCCTGGGAAATCGCGCCCATGGTTTAGTAATATTTTCAGTCATTTTCTTCACTCCTGAAGCTAATCGGGATAAGAAATTGGTCCATTGCTTTCCATAGTTAATGAACCCTATGATAACTGCAATTACAACATAATATCCCCCCACTTGCCAGGCGGGGATAGAGCTTACCATAAAGGAAGAAAGAGGCAGAGCATCGAAACCCTGCACCACGAGGAGGAGATAGCTGAGGAAAAGCCAGGCTAGCCAGCCAAGGATTTGAGCCACAAGTGGGGCAAAAAGCCCGGCGAAGGCGACCATCGCTGAAGTAACTATAATAGCGGGCAAAGCGGGTAAGGAGAAAAAAGTCGCTGGCAAACCAACCAGGGAGACAACACCAAAATTGTAAGCTACAAGTGGCCAGATGGCTATGATAGCTGCCAGGGTTACGGCGAAACTATCAGTTACCATATTGCCTGTGGCTGTTATTGCCTCTCTGTCCCCGAGTATGGCAGTAACGCCTCTCCTCCCCCATTTCTGAAAGTAAGGATAGAGAAAAATAAGCCCTGCCATAGCCAGGAAGCTAAGCTGAAACGAGACGCTCCACAAAAGCTGAGGCTGAATTCCCACCATCACCGCGGCAGCAAAAGCCAGGGCAGTGATGGCACTTCGCTGCCTCCCCAAGTATTCGGCTATTAGAAATAGACTTCCCATAATCGCCGCTCGAATTACCGGTGGACGCATCCCGGTGAACATAGCATAAAGCCAGATAGTTACCAGTGCCAGCCAAATATATATAGAACGCTGCTTGCCAAAGACCATGATGCCAAAGCTGAGGAGTATGCCAATAACGATGCCGATATGTAACCCAGAAATAGCTAACAGGTGTGCCGTGCCTGTCCTGGAGAAGACTTGATTGAGGGAATCAGGTATGTTGCTCCTTATGCCAAGTAAAATACCTTGAGCCAGCGAGCCCTGGGGCTCAGGCAAGGCTCGAGCCAGAGAACTGGAAAGTTGCCCCCTTAAAGAATAAATCCATTGCAACGGCTTAAAACCCTCGCCCTGGCCCAAAAGCTCTACCTCAGGATAATAGATAATGGAGTAAATTCCTTGACGAGCCAGATAGCTCCTGTAGTCAAAATCCTCAAATTGGGGAGGCGTCTCTAGCTTTCCAGTCACCCGGAGCACATCTCCATAATGATAGGCAGGATACCTGGGCACTCGGACCAGGGCGGTTCCTGATACCTCCTCCCTTTCGCTATCTATGTTTATTTCGTTAGCTGAAAATGCCAGCAGGCAAGACCTACCTCCCACATCAGGTTCCTCTGCTACCATACCCTGGATTTCTACTGCCCCTTTATCGTTGTAGAAGCAGAGGGAGTGCTCGTCTATTTGAGGTAGACTTGAGGGAAAGCGCAGGCCGCCGCCGAGAAAGGCAAAGAGGCATAACTCTGCTACTATCAAGGTTTTCTTATTGTTCGAGAAGAGAGGGATGAGTAAGAAGGGAAGAATCCCAAGGGAGAGAGCAACTAAAGGTAAGCCAACTTTTGAGCCTAAAAATATTCCCGCCACCCAGGCACAGCTAATATACAGCAACCACATAAAATAGCTTCCAATCCGGTGTGGTTATATAGTGAGCTAGTTTACCAGTTTGCGACGTGTTAAGGGTAGCACGAACTATATAATCCAAACCTCAGTAAAATTGCTTTTTAGAGGCTGTCTGAAAACTAACCACGCAAGTATCCTCGTAGGGGAGGGGCTTGTCCCCTCCCAATTTGCGGGAGCCCACAAGGGACTCCCCTACAGAAGTTTTTGGACGCCCTCTTTAGGTATTGCGTACATTGTGTGCACCATAGTAAGACCGTTTGCGCGTTTCTTCAACTTTGAGATTTTACAACATCCTAAATTGCTTAAGTTGTAATGAGCTTAATTGCTTATGATACAATGATTGTAGGAAAGGAGGTGATGGTGTGGAAGCTGTTCTCTCTCGGCCAGTGTCTATTCCCATAGGAAAAGAAGTAAAGATAAAAGAAGATGAAACATATCAAGAGCTAATTAGTGAGGATTTACTCGGTACTGTTGGGGAAATTGAGAACCGTATTGTAATACCTCTTTTGAACGCTGAAAACTTAGAGGAAAGGTTTGGGCAACTTCGAAAAGAATTTAAATCACTCGACTTGCGTATTAGTGAATGGGCAATCTCTCTTTGGGACAAACGCCCTAATGTAGCAGAGAAAATCTTTGAGTCGTCTAAAAGTATCATAAAGGAGAAGGCAAAGGCGGTGTTGGATGAATATGATAACGATACACTATGCTTAATCTTAGACCTCTGTCTTCGCCTTAATAAAGATGCTCTAGAACTAGCAGAGCATTTCAACCTTACTGAAGAAGCAGCTTCGTCTCTGCTTGAGAATGCTATCAATTTAGATATGTGTAATTTTGCAGTGAACATTGGACTTTCGCAGGAAAGCGAATTAAAAGAGCGGGAACTCCAAAACATGCGGACTCTTATACACTGGGCTAAGACTTATGCCATAAAATACACTGACGAATTTGCAATGTTGCTAAAGGTATCACAAGTCCCAGCTTTGAGAGACAAACTAGAGGGACTCGAAGATTTTGAGGATGGATTAGAGCTAATCGAGCGTGAAAAGGAAATGCAGAAGGAGCCATTTATATCGTGGGATGAAGTAAAGGCAGAGCTTTGACCCGATGTATAAAGTTAACCTATCAACCACAATCCAAGACCGCAGGATTCCAAAAAAGTCATAACTAGACCTGGATATTTAAGGGTTGATTCAGGCGAATATCGGATATTTTATAAAGTTTTTGATAACAGAGAGGAAATCGAGATATACGAAGTAAAGCATCGTAAGGATGCCTTTCGTTGGTGATTCCATGTAAATGAAGCGAACAATTCTGATTCAGCAAGTGCTACAATTAGGATTACTTGGTGAACTGCACCATTGCCTGATGAGTAGAGCTAAAATAGATTTGGAAGGAAGGGGGATACATGAGAAAGCTATTAGGAAGGTCTTTTGTTAGAGCACTCATAATCACAGTAGTTGCTGCAGGGACAAGGGGATGAGCAAGAAAAAACTAATAGGAATTATAGTAGCCTCTGTCATAGGCATCTTTGTGGTGCTGGCCATAGCTATTCCAAGTGAACCAATATCTACACCCTCTACAACTCCACCTCCGACAACGGCAGAGACAATAAGCACTCCAAGCACACCTACTGGTTCTTCTACGGGCATTGTTAACGAGTCTCTGACTTACATTACGGTAGGGGCAACCTCAAGTTTAGGGCATAGTGTCCAATATCGCTTCAATTGGGGAGATGGAAATTATTCTGAATGGTCATCATCAACTAGTGCTACACATTTATGGTCATCCCCTGGCAACTATATGGTTCAATCTCAAGGTAGGTCTTCAGCTAACCCTGATATTACTTCCGGCTGGTCTGGCAGCAAAAGCGTAACTATCAATCCTGTACCTGTACCTACACCCAGACCACCTGATGTAATCATGATAACTGCTAAGGAACTCTGGCATGAAGTAGACCTGAATCCAGTAGCGGCAGACCTGAAGTACCAGCATAAAACGCTTGAGGTGTCTGGAGAAGTGGGAACAATAGGACAAGGAGGTTATGCAGGGGTGGTACATGTTTGGCTAGATGCAGGATTTCTTTATAGCATTTATTGTTACTTTGACTCAGCTGATGAAGTATTACCAATAGTTGAAGGACAGGAAGTGACTATAAGAGGAACATATAAGAAGGCGGCTTCTTTTGGAGTTGATATGATTCACTGTACGTTGGTCCAATATTGAAAAATAAGATTGAGGTAAAAAAATATAGAATTTGTAAAGCGACCATTGGGTAGTTGAAAGGAGAGCGTATTAGAATGAGAACAGCTGCATTAGTTCTGGGTATTCTTGGTGGTATAGGTGGTTTTGCAGGCGCGATATTTGTGCTGTTCGTTGGTGGTATAGGTGGTGCTTTTGGTGCAGAGGGAGCAGAGACTATAGTTGGCCTTGGCTGGGCAGCCATCCCTATCTCCATCATGGGTATAGTCGGCGGTGCGATTAGCCAGGCAAAGCCTAAAGGTGCAGGCATCTTAATGCTCATAAGTGGCGTTGGTGGCTTCATCGCTATTTCCGCAGGCTATCTGTTTGGTGGCCCTCTCTTGATAGTGGGAGGAATTTTGGCGTTAGTGGCTTCTAGGTCAGAACAGTGTTAGAAGGCGTAAAGGAAATGACGACCACCGTAAGTGCTACAATCACGATTACGATGTATGCTGTGTCTGATGAATAGCCCGATTCAGTTAATATGGAGCTTACGTAAAGAAGGCTCGTTATGAGAACGAAGGAGGAGAGGCACCGTGTATTTGCATGAAGCTATCATTAAGGTGGTAGAGGAAGCTGGAAATAGACCAGTCGATATCCGTATTGCAAAGGCTATCAATGAACGTGGGCTTTATCACACGAAAGATGGCTCTGTAGTCACCCCCTTGGAACGTCGGAGCAAGAGCAATAGCTGACGTTTCACAAGGCCCGACGCACTTCGACGTGCTTGTCAGAGTAAGGAAATAGAAGGTAAGCCCAGCCAGCGGATTTGGAGAGGGAACCTATTGACCTCTGTTATCTAAGGCATTAAGATAGTTGGGGGAAGTTAGTTTATACTTTTGGTAGCTCTACTACCAAAGGGAGGGAAAATTTGCAGTTCGACCAGACAGACCACCTCATAAGTTACCTAGTAGGCAAAATAGCCCCACATACTGATACACGGCGAAAGGGTATTTTGACAGTTTCGCTAGCTAAGTTGCTATTCTTGATTGACTATGAATACTTCAAGGCTACAGGAAGACAAGCATCCGATTTAACATATATCTGGTATAAGCATGGTCCCTACCCTCTCACTGATTTCGAACCACGACTAGCAAAATTAGAGGGACATGAGATTGTGCGACTTCCAATGGAGCGTGTTATTGATGGACGCCCTTACAGCTTGTTTTACGCTGGAGAAAGCCCTAGATTCACACCATCCTTGCCTGAGTCAGTCAAAGAAATAGCTGATAAGGTGGTCTTTATATTTGGCGAAACTCCCCAAGAGACCTTACTGGAGTATGTATACAGCCTAGAAATAGTGAAAGGCTTGGAGCTTATGCAACCTATTGACTTCACACGCGCTTTGGCAAAGCCAGAAGCTCATGAAGCTTTTTGGGATGCTGTGTTAGAAGAGTTCAAGGGAGAATTAACACAACCACTTAGCCCTGAGCATACAAAAACCATTCAGCAGGCATTAGAAGAACCTACTAATGAGAATATAGAGACTGCTAAGCAAATGCTCTCTCGGCAGCGTGCAGCTTTTAGGCTTAGTAATTCTTAATTTCTGGTCTGGATAGGATTTTATAAATATATGCCGTTTCCTCATCATATTCGCCGACATGAGTTTACCTATCGAATTAAAAAAGAATGGAGTCAGTTGTATTGGTTCAACTTCGGTGTGCCATCATCTGGGCAACGGACATTTGCTGAGCAGCACCCTGCACTTATTATCAGTAATCCCAGCATTACCTTATGGGGCACAGTGCTGATTATACCAGTCACAGGTGCGGAGCATAGACGGCATGGATATGAATTTCATGTCGAAATCCCCAAACTTGAATGTCCTGAATTGGATAAAGATTCGGTTGCCAAGGTTGACCAAATTTACTGCGTGGAAGTTCGCGAAATGCCTGACCAATACTTCATCGGTAAGCTAGAGCCTGACACTATGAGGAGAATCTACGCTAAGCTTTTGAAGGCGCTTAACTTTGATAGGTTGCTGAAATGAGGAGTGCTGAACTTGGCTAATATAATTGAGACCAGCATAGGCGAAGATTTGAGACATTTACTATTGCCTAGCCAGCGGATTTGGAGAGTGGGCCTACTAACTGGGTGAGAGGAAATTACATACAGATACACTCCACCACTAGCCGCGGCAAAGACGCCTGGCAAATAGTTATAACTACTTAAGCTTTCCCTATTCGGAATACCTTTGTGCCACAAATAGAGCAGGTACCTTGTACTGCTGGTCTTTTATTTTTAAGCGTGATTTGCCTGGGATTCTTTATCTCCACCTTCTTCCTACACTTCATACAATAAGCTGTTGCCACAGTATCCTCCTTTCTAAGTTCCAAATTTTTCTATATTGTTATAGTGGGAACGGAACGATGTCAATAGTACTTTAGTCAGGGTAAGTTCGCAAAGCTCTGATATGCTAGTACTACTTGTTTCTCCAGATACCATAAGCTGCTGGAGCAGGACTTTAACACTTGCATTACTATAGTCAATTGCAAAATTCCTCATAATTCTCCCTCCCCTTGCGGGGGTAAGGCTATTTAACAATGTAGTTGCCCAATTTATTGGGCTAAGCCTGATGAATCAGGCAACTACAATCCTTCCCGTCAAGAGAGAGGATTTTTATACGGGATTATGCGGTTAACTATAAATAGCCATGCCTGTTATCACCCATCTCACTAGCCAGTTTCCTTAGTAACATATTGAGTAAGCTGGCTAGATACCCCAAAGTGATAGATTAAATTTACCATCGTCTTTCACTACAAAGATTTTCAATCCGACACGGTTATATAATCCTTGATTTTCTCCAACGTCCCCTGACCGATGCCTTTGACCTGGAGCAAGTCCTCAATTCGCTTGAAGGAACCGTTTTCATTGCGATAATCCACGATAGCCTGTGCTCTGGTTTCACCTATACCTGGCAGGGCTTCGAGAAGCCAAGGGTCAGCTCTGTTCAAGTCTATCTTCTGAGGGAGGCTGGCTTCGCCTTCGCATGGGATGTAAATCTCGATGTGGCTGAGGTCGGCATCGGGCTCAATACCGACGTCTAAAAGAAGCGTTTGCAGGGTATCACCTTCTTCTAAGGAGTAGATGCCGGGATTAGCCACAGCGCCACCGATATAAACCTCGCCACTCTGCTGGGAAGGCTCAGCTTGAGCCAGAACGATTTCTGAAGGCTGGCTTTTACTATGCTTTGTCGCCAGCATCACACCACCAACTATTACAGCAACGACCAGGAAAACAGTTATGAATAGATAAAACCTATCAGTGCGGTTCATAATGCAGCTCCTTTCTTAATATAGACAATCGCAAAACTCCTCATAATTCACCCTCACCTGCCAAGAGGGAACAAGGCTATTTAACAATGTAGTTGCCCAATTTATTGGGCTAAGCCTGATGAATCAGGCAACTACAATCCTCCCTCCTCAAGAGACAGGGGTTTTATGCGAGATTATGCAGAACATTATAAACTACTACACAGTCAGATTGCTCCATCCCTTGGAATAATGGCTCTTTGTCATTGCGAGCGAAGCAATCTCAGAGATTCTTCGGTCGCTTCGCTCCCTCAGAATGACACAAAGCGAAGGGTTCAGGGCTTTGGCTCACCCATTCAGAATGACAACCTTGTGCTCCAATGCTAAAATTTCCCCATGGGAAAAGATTCCAGAACGATAACTGTTAATCGCAAAGCTTATCACGACTATCATGTTCAGGAAAGCCTGACAGGAGAGATAACCATATTCGAGTTGCTACAAAGGGGGTGCCTTTTCCCCTGTGAGGTGAAAGAGTAGGGAATGTTGACAAAGCATTGAGGCAAGGATATATTGAGTTTATGGTATCTAAGTAGCATCAAATAAAGTGCAGGTAGGGACTGTCGGGATAGTGCATTCGCATAATAAATTAAAGGTTTTATAAAAAAAGGGGAGGGGAAATGTCTGAGCAGGAATTGAAAGGTGAAACTGTAATAGGAGATGAGGTTGTAGCCTCGATTGCGGGGATGGCTGCCAGAGAAGTAGCAGGTGTCGCCAATTTGGGCAAGAGTTCTGTTCGTCGCATGCTGATTGGACACCTGAAAGGTGCTGAGGAGAAAGCCGGAATAGGGGTGGAGGTTGAAGTGGGGAAAAAAGAGGCTATCGTTGACCTTGAATTGGTTATTGTATATGGGTTCAACATCCCCAAGACCATCACCGCAGTTCGTGAGAAAGTGGGGGCGCGACTTAAGGAAATCACCGGGCTTATTGCCAAAGAGATCAATGTGCATGTTGTAAGCATTGAACTCCCAGAGAAAAAGCGGTAAGAGAAAAGGTAGAGTAGATATATCCCAAAATCGGTTGGAGACTCAGTTTGAAGAAGCTGCTGGGCAGTAACTCGGGGAGTGAGTGTGTCTGTTTTTAATCGCGTGGTGGTAGCAATCGTTAGCCTGGCTATCCTGGCCGGGGCAATTATTACCTTGCTTGTGGCTACCGGGGTAAGTGCGCCGGATATCCTGCAGCACGGGTGGTTTGAGTTGCAGTTACAAAGGGTTGCCGATGCCACTGGCGGTAGTAAAGCTGGCATTATAGCAATTAGCGTGGTTGTTGCCCTGGGCATGATTGGCGTGCTATTCCTGGAGTTCGAGCCTCTGCGCAAGCCTGCTCCAATACTTATAAGCTCCACCGAGCAGGGCATCACCACTATTGATGTGGACAGTGTTTGTATGCTAGCGGAGAGTGCTGCTGTCAATGTTCACAACGTGCATGATGCCAGGTGCCGGCTGTGGAGAAGTGAGGGAGGGTTGATTATTTCCTGTCGGGTTTCGGTAATTCTAGGGAGCAACATACCCAAAGTTGGCGCTGAGTTACAGGATAAGATAAAAGAAGCGATAGAACAACTCATCGAGATGGGGGTAGCGCAGGTAGATGTCAAAATTAAATACAAGCAAGTGGAGACCAGGAGGCTGGCTGTACGCTGATGAGAGATGATAGATGTTAAACCCGAAGGTAATAGGTGCTATTGTTGGGCTGGTGGTGGGGATTGTTGTACTTTGTTTTGGCATTCTAAAAGCCATCCTACTGGCTGTGTTTATTCTAATTGGCTGGCTTGTCGGGAAGTTTTGGATGGGAGAGTTAGATATCCCCCTCTTTTATGAACGCTTTATGAACAGAAGAGGCCGAAAGCCCAGGAGATAATTTTATGCCCCAATGGTAAAATCCCCCCATGGGAAAAGATTCCAGAACGATAACTGTTAACCGCAAAGCTTATCACGACTATCATGTTCAGGAAAGCCTTGAAGCAGGCATTGTTCTCAAAGGTTCTGAAATTAAGTCAATCAGAAGTGGCAGAATAAACTTGAGCGATGCTTATGCCAAACCAGAGAATGGTGAGCTATGGCTATTTAATTGTCATATTGCCTCCTATAATGCTGCCAGTTACAACACTCATGAGGCAATCAGACCTCGCAAACTTTTGCTTCATAGAAAAGAGATTGACAGCCTTACGGGCAAGGTGATGCAGCAGCGTTTGACCTTAGTGCCACTTAAGCTGTATATTAAACATGGAGTTGCCAAGATAGAACTGGGGGTTGTCAAGGGGAAAAGGCTTTATGATAAACGTGAGACTATTGCCCGCCGAGAGACGGCAAGAGAAATAGACCGGGAGATGAAGCTCAGGAGGAGGTAGGAAATGGTCTGGCATATTTCAGCCATCGTTTGTGGTATCCTAGTAGCCATCCCAGCAGGTCACTCAACGGTATGGAGTGACATTGTCCTAGGGGTATTAGTGGTTATCTTTGCTTCCTTAGCCCTTAGGAGCTTCAGAAAGAGAGCTTAAGGAGGAGGTGATGGGAAAGCAGGTTTAAAACATGGGGGCGCGTGGCTTCGACAGGGGAAGGCCTACAGGATTGCTAGCTGAGGTGCCGCTAACCTCATAAAACAAGTGGCAAAAAATAATTCCAAAATCTGAATTAGTTTTTGCGTAACCTGAATTAAGGTTACCCATCCAACCTGATCTCTCCTCGATGGGTTGGGATTGGGTGTTAGAAAAGTCGAGGTGCTCCAATTCTGACGCCGATAAGGATTGGCTAAGAGAAATTGGCTGGTCTAGCTGGATTCGGTCAGCAGAGGAAAGCTAGATGAGATTAAAGAGCTGACTAAGCTTGTAGGATATTCTGGCAACCTTTCTCTGGACGGGGAGTTCAACTCTCCCCCGCCTCCACCAGAAATTTCTAAAGCGCCAGCCTTGCCAGGCTGGCGCTTTTTATATACCGCAGAAATAATAATGCAGCGGCTAATTAGATAACCAGAACAAGCTTCCGCTACCTTGTGGATAGGCAATACTTCTGTTATCTCTGTGGTAGTCTATTTAACCACTACGGACAGGTTGAATGTCCAGGCTCCCTTCTCACCACCTTCCCAAGGTCGGCTATATTCTATGGATACGCTACACGTGCCTTTCTTGAGAGCTTTGAAGGTCCATACTTCTTGGCCAGGTGTCCCAGGAGCGGGAGGGGTACTGCCTTTCGCCTCAGGAGACACGAACTGGTGGTCTGTTTGTTTTAGCACTTCTTGGTCACTAATTTGTGCTGACTCTGACCACTGGAAGCCTGTTGATGGGTTGGAGCACAAAGTTACTGTGAACGAGTCGCCAACAGCCACTTTTGCTTCCTTACTAATATGCTGGAGCCTCGTGAAATCGTTACAGGAAGCTTCTACAGATACCTGTTTTGATGCCGGGGAACAAGCAAATAGCAATGTTGAGATAGCAGTAATAATCAATACTATGGTTAGCCTTGATTTCATTTTCATACCTCCTTACTCTGGTCTACCAATATTAACAATAACATAAACAATAACAAACACCATCACCTTCGTAAACAAAACACTATTTCCTATTGAATTCTTATTTTTGATGCCAGCACGGGTGAAGGTTCAGAGCATATCTTGGGCGATGATCTGGGCTAATGCCAAATCCTGAGGTGTGGTCACTTTTATATTATTGGGGTCCCCCATGTAAAGCCTTACCTTATACCCTAACTGTTCCACAGCAGCGGCATCATCAGTGACCTCTGAGGTAAGTTCTTGATGTGCTTCAACAATTATGTTAAATGCGAAGACCTGTGGGGTTTGTATTGCCCATAACTCATCACGCTGAAGTGTTTTCCTGATAAACCCGTCGCCATTGGCAAGCTTCATAGTATCCTTGACCGACACTGCAGCTACAGCAGCCTTGGTTTCCCTAGCCGCTTTTAAACCGTTCTCAATTAAATCCACGGTCAAGAAGGGGCGAGCTCCATCGTGTATCATGACCCAATCACAATCCTTTAGCTTACCTAACCCCTCCCTCACTGAATCTTGCCGCCGTGCTCCACCACGCCATATGGTAACTTTAGACCAGTCTCTTTCCTTTTTTAATTTCTGTCCAAGCTCCAAACTTTCCTCACCCAATAACACCACTATTTGTTGAACCAAGTTACATCCCTGGCAAGTATCCACAGCCCAAGCCAATAACGGTTTGCCTCCAAGAGGAGTAAAAATCTTATCTCTCCCAGCCATTCGTTGCCCGCTGCCAGCGGCAACTATAATGGCGCCTACTTTATCTTTGTTCATCACCTTCACCTTAATCCTCTCCCTTCAAGGGAGAGGACAGAGTAAGAGGCTTAATCCTCTACTTTGAGATCGCTTCGCTGTGCTCGCAATGACAATGAAAAGGCTTGCAATGACATTTTACTTACTCCTGCTAAGTCCTAAATGCAGGGCTTCAACCACAGAGCCAGCCTCAATTAATTGAATGTTGGCGGCGTTAAGAGATTGCTTCGCTGCGCTCGCAATGGCAGGGGGAGGTTTAGGCATGAGGCAAGATTTAAAGCCTAACCTGACAGCCTCGGCAACTCTTCTCTCCATCTGCGGCACCACTCTAAGTTCTCCATTCAGACCCACTTCCCCCAAAACAACCAGGCTGGGAATTGGTTTACTAGCTTGGTAACTGGAAGCAATGGCTGAGGCAATTCCCAGGTCAACCGCTGGCTCGTTAATTCGCAACCCGCCAGTAACGCTAACTATAATATCCTGGTTAAAAAGTTTTAACCCGGCACGTTTAGTGAGCACAGCAGTCATTAATAGCAGGCGGTTAAAATCGACGCCGTTAGCAATACGCCTCGGCGGACCAAAATTGTTAGGGGTAGTTAAAGCCTGAATCTCCACCAACAAAGGGCGACTTCCCTCGAGAGTTGGTACTACAACTGAGCCGATAATTCCCTCCCGATATGTGGACAGAAGGGTTTGAGAGGGGTTTTCTACTTCTCTTAAACCATTGTTACCCATCTCAAATATCCCTATTTCATTGGTGGAGCCAAAACGATTTTTTACTCCCCGCAATACTCGATAGCTACTGAATGATTCACCCTCAAAATAAAGCACTACATCAACGATATGTTCCAGCGTTCCGGGACCTGCAATTGCTCCCCCTTTGGTTACATGTCCTGTAATTAAAATGGGCACATTATTTTGTTTCGCCCAATGTTCTAGCCCCATTGTACATTCCCGTACCTGAGCAATGCTGCCTGGCGTCCCACTTACATCCTCTAGATACATAGTCTGGATGGAGTCGACAACTACCAAGGCAGAAGGAATTTTTTCCAAACATTCTAATACCTCGATTAAATTGGATTCGGAGAAAAAGTAGATCCCTTTGCCGCTTATGCCCAGGCGCTCAGCCCTAAGTTTAACCTGACTAATGGATTCCTCTCCGGAGATGTAAGTAACAGTTCTATTATTCTCAGCCACTATTGCTGAGGCTTGAAGCAAAAGCGTGGATTTACCTATTCCTGGCTCGCCACCAATGAGCACTAAAGAGCCTGGCACTAAACCGCCTCCGAGAACTCGATTCATCTCGGCAAAACCGAGATGAAGGCGGGGAAAGGTATCTTTGGCTACCTGGGAAAGTTCTTGAGGCTTATTTCCTGTAGAACGAGTCCGCCCAGAAAGAGTGCGGGATAAACTAACTGTGGTCTCTACAAAGCTATTCCATGCCAGGCAATCAGGGCAACGCCCTAGCCACTTGAGACTTTCCTTACCACATTGCTGACAAACAAAGACAGACTTGACTCTAGGTTTACCCCGATCGTTAGATTTCAACTCCGCTAGCCAAGGTACTTGCTGCTCACTAACAGCTATCTTTTCTCCAGTCTTAACTACTCGCCTTGATGAACGTGCTTACATCTATGACCAAGGCTTTTACTGGAGATAACATATGATTCCCACCCTCATAGCTTATATAATGCAAACTCCCCCTTGCCTTCCTCAAGGTATTACTCATAGTTACACTGGCTTATAATATTTTCCGAGGTAGCGGTGCTGCGATTATCTCTGGTGTAATTTCTATAAAGCATCCTTAATTAGCGAGCGGATTACAATCTCTTCACCATCACAGTCCACTACTACAGTGTCTCCGGACTGGAATTCACCCCGCAGTAAAGATTCAGAGAGGTGATCCTCAAGCTGATTTTGGATTACGCGACGCAAAGGACGTGCACCAAAGACAGGGTCATAACCTTTACTGCCCAAGAGATCCTTAGCTGCCTCAGTGACTTCTAGGGTGATATCCTTTTCTTTAAGCGAAGTGACAACCTGGTTAAGAATTAAGTCAACAATCTGGCGGATATGTTCTTTAGTTAAAGCGTGAAACACAACTGTAGCGTCAATACGGTTGAGAAACTCAGGACGGAAGGTTTTCTTCATTTCCCCAAGTACCTTCTCCTTCATTTTCTTGTATTCAATCTGTTGGTTCCCTTTGTCATCAATATGAAAACCCATGCTCATATCACGCTTAATAAGCTCAGCACCCACGTTGCTAGTCATGACTATGATGCTATTACGAAAATCAACACGACGGCCCTTAGCGTCAGTTAGATGGCCATCATCGAAAATCTGGAGTAGCATGTTAAATACGTCAGGATGTGCCTTTTCAATCTCATCGAGAAGAATAACGCAGTAACTTTTTCGCCTTACTGCTTCAGTTAATTGCCCACCTTCCTCATAGCCAACATAACCAGGTGGAGCTCCGACTAAGCGAGCTACCGTATGACGCTCCATAAACTCCGACATATCAAGCCTGATTAAAGTGTCTTCGCTACCAAACATGAACTCAGCCAGAGCCCTTACCAATTCAGTTTTACCTACCCCTGTAGGTCCTAAAAATGTGAAGGCACCAATGGGGCGTCGTGGATCTTTCAAGCCAGCTCGAGCCCTTCTTACTGCTCTAGCCACGGTGTTTATAGCCTCATCCTGGCCGATTATGCGATGATGTAAAGCCTCCTCCATTTGCAGGAGACGGCTGGTTTCATCAGTGGTTAATCTCACCACAGGTATCCCCATCCACATACTAACCACCTCGGCAATATCTTCCTCGGTAACCGTAGGCTTGCCTGCCTCCTGCTTATTCTGCCATTCCTTCTCCATTTCCTTAACTTTTTCCATTAGCTGAAGCTCACGGTCACGTAGTTCTCCGGAATGTTCATACTGTTGAGAGGCTATGGACACATCCTTTTCCTTACGGATGGATTCTAAAGCTCGCCTTGCTTCGATTAACCCAATAGGGGCACTACCACGGTTAATACGCACCCGAGAACTAGCCTCATCTACTAAATCGATAGCTTTATCGGGTAAAAAACGATCAGGTATATATCTGGCAGCCAAAGAAGCAGCCTTTTGCAAAGCTTCATCGGTTATAATCAAACGGTGAAATTCTTCATAACGATGTTTGGTACCCCGCAAGATATCCAAGGTCTCTTCTACAGTGGGTTCAACTACCAAGACAGTCTGAAACCGCCGTTCCAAAGCAGGATCCTTCTCTACATATTTACGGTAGTCACCTAAAGTAGTGGCACCAATACACTGTATCTCTCCCCGCGACAGCGAAGGCTTTAAAATATTTGCGGCATCAACAGCACCTTCGGCCGCTCCAGCACCTACAATGGTCTGCATTTCATCGATAAATAAGATGCAGTTACCCGCGGCTTTTTCCTCCTCAATAACTCTCTTCAGCCTCTCTTCAAATTCACCACGATATTTCGTTCCTGCCACCAAAGCGCCCATGTCTAAGGCAACTATCCTCTTGCCTTGCAGTACTTCAGGAACTTCCTCAGCCACTATACGCTGGGCTAATCCTTCAACAACAGCCGTTTTGCCCACACCTGGTTCGCCTATAAGCGCCGGGTTATTCTTAGTGCGGCGACTTAATATCTGGGTCACTCGCTCGATTTCTTTGTTGCGCCCGATAATAGGATCAAGCTTGTCTGCCCGTGCCAGAGCAGTTAAATCTGTCCCAAGCTGATCTAGGGTTGGTGTACGAGTAGTGGCACGGCTCGCAGTACGAGCCCGCGTAACTTCCTGTCGGGCAGACCGGTTGACTTCTTCACGGGCCCGCTCCAGAGTGATGCCGAAGCTCTCTAAAACATTGCAAGCTACTCCTTCGCCTTCACGCAGTAACCCAAGTAAAAGGTGCTCACTACCGATGTAGTTAAAATTAAGACGTCGTGCCTCATCCACAGCAAGCTCAATAACTCTTTTTGCTCGGGGAGCAAGGTCAATTTCTCGATTGGTAGTCTTTTTCTCCCCCTTCCCAGTTACAAATTCTATCGCCGCCTGTACCTTGTTTGATGTGACACCTAAATTATTCAAGATCTTGGCTGCTGTCCCAGCCTCCCCCACCATTAGCCCCAACAATATATGCTCGGTATCAATATAGTTGTGGCCCAGGCGCTGTGCTTCCTCTTGGGCCCGTCTTAGCGCTCTACGAGCCCCTTCAGAGAATCTTTCAAATCCGCTACTCATATCACTCCTTGCTTACCATCTCAAATAAAGTATAGAGTATGTTATCTCTATAGTCAACAAATCCAGGGCACCCTGTTAATACCTATTTAAGGTACATGTCAGTAAAGGGCGGCATTTTCTTTGGACACCATGCCTCGAATTAAATCATCCAACCTCCTATCAGAGATTGCTAGAGTCAAGTCATATTTCTATAGAAGCCAGAAAAGACCTTACCAGGATATACCTGAGTTTAACTCTAGCTGAGCTAAAACGCAGCATTGTTCCTAAGCCGGATGAGTTTTACCGAAGTTATGAGGAGAATCTGCACCTACTACTTTGCGAGTATTATTCTTCACCTCATCTAGCAACCAAGAGCACCAAGCTTCTATCCCTGCGTTAGTCTTACAAGAAACCTCAAAGAATTTGACTTTTGGATTTAACCTTTCAACTGCACGGTGAAAAGCAGGGATGTCAAAATCAACATAGGGAAGCAAATCTAGCTTATTTATTACCACGGCATCAGCATCAGCAAATATCATAGGGTACTTAATAGGTTTATCGTCCCCCTCAGGCACGCTAGAAATTACTACCCTTTTATGTTCCCCCAGGATAAACTCCGAGGGGCATATGAGATTGCCTATATTTTCGATCAGAAGTAAATCTATATCCTCTAAAGGCAGGCCTTTGAGTGCACGGTCTATCATAGTAGCAATCAGGGAGCAACTCTCAGACATGTTTTTGGTATTTACCTGGACCACTGCTGTGACATGGTTTCTTATTTTCTCAGCATCTAGTGTTGAAGCGACATCGCCTTCTATAACTCCTATTCCTAATTTGTTCTTCAAGTTAGCTATGGTTTGCAAAATAAGGCTCGTCTTGCCCGCACCCGGAGATGACATAATATTAATAGCGAGGACTCCATTTTTATTCAGAAGTTGCTGATTTTGAGCCGCTATAGATTCGTTAGCCTCCAGAATGTTTTGTACCACTTCTATTTTCCTCATTCCACCTCCATATCTTCTATATATAGCTCCCGCCCCCCCTCTATTTCCACGCTTTGGCTCTGGCACTTAGGACAAACCCACAAGGTATCTTGAGGACAAAAAGTAGTGGAACAATCTCGGCAGCGTAGTTGAGCTGGGGCTGATTTGAAATGAAGGATTGCCCCCTGAGCAATGGTATCTTTGCTAAGAAAATCAAAATAAAATTGGATACACTCAGTCGCGAAACCTGACAGTTCACCAACAACCAAGTTAACTTGAGTGATTTTGCCAGCTTGGGCTGTTTTAGCCTTGTCTAAAGCGATGTTAACGATACTTTCAGTTACCCCCAATTCATGCATCTCGTATGAATAACAAACAGCTTATTATAGCTCCCCTCAGGCTTAAATCCAACATTGTGTGCTGGTTGACCACATTGATAAAGCAGTTGCAGCCTTTCACCCGAATGTCCCTCTGAAAGGTTCTTCTCCTCTTGGCATCTCTGAGCGTAGCGAAGAATCTCATGCAACTCGGGAGAGCTGCTCTCCCAGAGCTTTTTTGACCAAATCGCTATTCTTAATGAGTTTTATAGCTTCATATAAGCTGCCGGGAAGTGTGCCTATACCTTTCCCCTGCCGCTCTTGCTCAGTCATCGCAAATCGGTGGCAATGTCCAGGGGGATTAAATCGAAATAGCCACCTTGAGCCAGGAAAGGTAATCTGTGGTGGGGCACTTTCCTCCCACCAACAAACTGATGAGAAGAAAGTGGAGCGATACCAGCCAAGGCATGATGCGTCTCCAAACGTGGGTGGTGTACACTCCTCCTATAAAATCGGCAAATATCTCTTAATCTCGTACTCGCTCACTTGGGTCCGGTATTCATTCCATTCTATCTTCTTGTTCTTGATAAAGGCATCAAAAACGTGGTTGCCAAGGGCTTTTCGCACCAGCTCGCTCTCTTCTGTAAGCTGAATCGCCTCCCAGAGGCTCCCGGGCAAAGTGTCTATTCCCCTCGCCTTCCTTTCTTCCTCGGTCATTTCATACACGTTCTCCTTTACAGGCTCTGGCACTTCATATTCCTTTTCAATTCCATCCAGTCCAGCCGCTAACATCACGCTGAAAGTAAGGTAGGGATTACAGGCAGGGTCAGGAGATCTGAATTCTATTCTGGTAGCTTTTTCCTTGCCTGGCATATATTCTGGAACTCTAATCAGGTCGGCTCGATTTCGCCGTGCCCATGAAAGGTACACAGGCGCTTCATATCCGGGGACCAGTCTCTTGTAGGAATTGACCCATTGATTGCAAACAGCGGTAATTTCGGGGGCATGCTTTAGTAACCCAGCGATATAACATTTGGCTATCTTGGAGATGTGGTGCTTATCGTTCTTGTCAAAGAAGGCGTTGTTATCACCCTTAAACAGCGATTGGTGGACGTGCATACCACTGCCATTGCTGCCGAACACAGGTTTGGGCATGAAGGTGGCGTAAACTCCCTGTTGTAGCGCTATTTGCTTGACTACCAGACGATAGGTCATCACGTTGTCAGCCATGGTCAGAGCGTCGGTGTATCTCATATCTATCTCATGCTGGCTGGCGGCGACCTCGTGGTGGGAATACTCGATAGCTATGCCCATCTCCTCCAGAGTGAGAACCGTTTCCCGTCTCAGGTCGGAAGCGGCGTCCAAGGGAATCATATCGAAGTAGCCTCCTGCATCTAAACCTTGAGTTCCCGCTGAGTCCTGGAAATAGAAGTACTCCAGTTCTGGCCCCACATAGAAGGTATATCCCATGTCTGCCGCCCGCTTCAAATTCCTCCTTAGAACATATCTGGGGTCGCCTTCAAAAATCTCACCGCCGGGTCTCTGAATGTCGCAGAACATTCTTGCCACAGCATGGTGTACCTTGGGTCTCCAAGGAAGCAACTGCCAGGTATCAGGGTCAGGCATCGCAATCATGTCACTCTCGTCAATTCGGGCAAAGCCCTCAATGGATGAGCCATCGAATCCCATTCCTTGCTCTAGGGCACCTTCTAGCTCTCCCACAGTAATGGCAAAGCTTTTTAAGATGCCTAAGATATCGGTGAACCACAACCTGATAAACTTAACGTCGTGCTCCTTGGCCATTTTGAGAACATATTCTTTGCCCTCTTCTCTGCTTCTGTTTTCCATTTTAACCTCCTTTTAACTTTTTATATGGCATTGCCACCATCCTCTCCTGTCCTGATGCGCACTGCGTTATCAACCGGGAGGACAAATATTTTACCGTCTCCCATCTCGCCTGTCCTGGCGCTTCGAATAATGGCATGGAGGATTTTGGGCACGTCTTTTTCCAGAATAACAACCTCAATCTTAAGCTTAGGCAGCAGGTCTATTCGGTATTCCCCCACGCGCCATTGCAGTGAAAGCCCTTTTTGTCGGCCTCTGCCAGTTACTTCGCTAACCGTCATACCGAAATAGCCGTTGTCCTCAAGAGCCACTTTAACTGCATCCAGTTTTTCTTCCCTGATGATGGCTTCTATCTTTTTCATCTCAATGCTCCCCCATAGACCCTTTCACCGTGCTGTGATATATCTAATCCCACTGTTTCCTCCGATGGCAGCGGTGGCAAAAATTCCAGTAGCCGCAACACCCCAGACACCGCCAATGCCATGGCAAGCCAGTACATCCAGGGATTTATCTACCCTGTTAGCCTTATTCCTCCAAATCATAGCATGATAAGAGAGGGTTGCGCCTATTGCTCCTATCGGTATACCAGCGATAAAGAACGTTTTTTCTTCCCACCATGCCGCCGTAGAATAGAGCTACGCCGGGCATCATCAACATAACCAATGCTGACGAAACTAAGATCCAAACGGTATCGCCAGAATTAATAGGCATATAAGGTCTCTTCGCATTTCGATGCCGTTTAGTCTACCCTATAATTGTTTCCATTATGTTACAAGTTTGTTAAATTAGTATTATTTTAAGACGGGGGGGGGCACCGGTGCTGCCGATGCCCCCCGCATCCTGAGCTATCGTGCTTATTTATTTATAGAGCTTGTTCCCCCTTTTCTCCTGTTCTCACGCGGATGGCGGTTTCTACGGGATAGATGAAAATCTTGCCGTCGCCAACCTCACCTGTCTTGGCGCTGGCTACAATGGTGTCGACTATTTCCTCTATTTTGTCGTCCTGAGCCACTATCTCCAGCTTGATTTTCTGGGGAAACTCCACTTCATAAACTGTACCACGAAACTGCTGTTTGAGACCTTTCTGCTTCCCTTGCCCCTCAACCGGGGTCTTTGTCATTCCCTGATAGCCGTCCAGCTTCTTTAGCGCCTCTTTCACCTCTTCGAATTTTTCTATTCTGATTATGGCTTCTATCTTTTTCATTTTTTCACACTCCCTTACTTTGTATTGCAGCAGCTTACCTCCGTGTGGTAACAAAGTCAGGATAGGCTGGTGTGCCATGCTCTGGAATATCCAATCCTTGAAGCTCTTCTTCGGGAGACACACGGATGCCAAAAGCCTTGTCCAGTAGCTTAAACATCAGATATCCTATGCCAAATGCCCAGGCGAAAACTACCACGCAACTAATAAACTGGGCAAGCAACTGCTCACCTCCACCGCCGTAGAACAGGCCGGTGGCGAACGGTGCCCCAGTAGCGTAATTGCCATATGTTCCGTCAGCAAAGAAACCGACACTCAGCAGTCCCCATAGCCCACAAACGCCATGTACGCTTATAGCGCCCACAGGGTCGTCTATTCCCTTAGATTCGAAAAACTTAACACTGGCGTACATCAGCACTCCGGCAATAAGACCAATTACGATTGCTGCCCAGCCTTCTATCCAGGCACAGGGAGCAGTGACAGCGACCAAACCTGCTACAGCTCCGTTTAAGGCCATACCAGTATCCCACTTCTTGGTTTTCCACTTTGCTACAAGCAGTGCTGCCACCGCAGCAGCAGAGGCTGCCAGGTTAGTATTGACAGCGATAACTGCTATTCTCAGGTGGTGTGCATCACATGTACTGCCAGAGTTAAAACCAAACCAGCCAAACCACAGGATAAAAACACCTAAGGCGGCCAGCGCTATGCTATGACCTGGAATTGCTCGCGGCTTTCCTTCCTTATCGTATTTGCCGAACCTGGGGCCAAGGACCATGGCGCCAGCCAGGCCAACAAAGCCGCCAATAGCATGAACCACTCCTGAGCCAGCGAAGTCCAGAGCACCCATTCCGAAAGGTAAAGTGGAAAGCCAACCTCCACCCCATACCCAGTGACCATAAATGGGATAAATAATGACGCTTATTATGATACTGTAAGCGATGTAAGCCTTGAACTTCATCCTTTCAGCGACAGCGCCAGAGACGATGGTAGCTGCGGTGGCGCAGAAGACCAGCATCCAGAACATATTGAGATATTTATCCACATCATAATACTCACCGGTCATGAACCAGCCCTGTGTGCCCCAGAGACCATGCCAATCACCACCCATCATTATGGCGTAGCCTACAAGGAAAAAGGCAAGCGAACCAATAGCATAATCCATTAAATTCTTGGTCATTAGATTGGTTACGTTCTTGGCCCGGCAAAACCCCGCTTCCAGCATGGCAAACCCGGGCTGCATAAACATCACCAGGAAGGCACAGACCAATATCCAGACATAATCTACTGCGGAATCTGCTGTTCCTCCTATACCGGTGGGATCAGCGGCCAGAACTGTGCCGCTTGTCGCTGCCCAGACCAACCACAAGAGGTAAACCAGGGCAAGGGTTAACCCCCCTCTCATTACAATCCTCATCACTCTCTCTCTGGTAAACATAGCTACCCTCCTTTGGTGGGTGGTGGCTTTAATATATCCTTAGCCACAGTTCACCCCCAGTTTATTTAAGGGCAATGATAGTAGCCAGGTGTTTCCAGAATATTACGAACAGGTTAAATTTGTGTTACAAAGTTTGACCAAAGG
>CAZEQL010000010.1:0-26723 GCA_964514415.1 uncultured Dehalococcoidales bacterium | reverse complement strand
TTTTGTCCATCACCTCACGGGGAATCTGTAGAAGTCGTAGGTCAACGCCTTCCCTTTTAGCGTCCGATTCATAGACATCGTGGAGCCCCATCTCCCATTCCCAACCCAGCACATCCAGGGCGTTGAACCGGTTAGCCGAGCACTCCTTCAAGGCATCAGCAATCTCGGAGTGGGTAACCGGGGCATCGGAAGCTCCTACATGAACCATCCTTCCCCCTTTCCTGCCGTGGAGGTGAGAAAAGCCAACCACTGGTTGGGCATGATAAAGCTCAACGATAAAGGCTAAATACTCAAAGATAGCCTTCCTATCATCCTTTTTGCCGCCGTTTATCACATTCACCTGCCAGTATCTTCGCTCATATCTGCCCAGATTTAAGATTTCAAAGGGCTGGCAATCGGGGATGTCCAGCAGGCGCTTTCTGGTGGTGTGGATGGCAAACCGCCCCAAATCGCAGCCAATCCATCGCCTCCCCAATTTCTCAGCAACAGCCAAGGCTGTCCCCGAGCCACAGAAGAGGTCGGCTACAAGGTCGCCACGATTGGATGAGGCTTTGAGGATACGGTCTAGAAGGGCTTCGGGCTTTTGGGTCTCGAAGCCTAATAACTCCTTTCTATATCTTTCCGTTGCCCAAATATCAATCCACCAGTCCTCCATTACTTTGCCTCTCCCCTCCAATTTTCTTATTTCCTCCATTTGTTCTTGAGAAATTCGCTCTTCTCTCAATCTTCCAAAAGTCTCAACTTGACCTGTGTCATGAAGACCACTTTTATGGGGTATTGTCAATTGGTTAAAAGTATAATCCTGAGTTTTGGAATAAAGGAGTATGATATCGTGCTTTCTTGAAAAAGCTCGTGGTGTTTTCCTTGGACCTGTATAACACCATACAATTTCATTCCTGAAATTGTCCTTTCCAAATACCTCATCCATCAACAGCTTCACATAGTGTCCCACATGCCAGTCTAAATGGACATAGATAGAGCCATTATCAGATAGCAAATCTCGCATCATGTCCAACCGTTCATACATCATCTGGAGGTAGGAATCGGTGCCCCTGCCCCAGGTATCGTTATAGGCTTTCTGCTCAATAATGGAGGGCCGCTTTGCCACCTCCTCATCCCCCACCCTTACCCTGAAGCTGAAGTCATCGCCGGTATCAAAGGGTGGGTCAATATAGATGAGGTTGATTTTCCCCTTCATCGACTCCAAGCCAATGGTGGGGTCGCCCTCAATGAGGGATGCCAGCACATACTTGTTATCGCCCCAGATGAGCTTGTTGCGCCAAGATGGTTGTTCCATCCCTCCCTCAAAGAGGGGCAAAGGGGGTAAGCCAGCGAGGAGAGGTTCTCTCTCACGGGTAGCTCGGGATTGGTTGATGGTTTCAATAACCTGGAAAGGCAGGGCAATTCGCTCTATCGGTCGGAGGTTACCCGCATCATCATGCTTGCCAGCCCATATAAGCTCAGTGAACCTCTTATCGTTTTCCATGCTTGCTATGCCCTTACAAGCTTAGCCCGACTTACAGAGTAAACGTGCGCTAGCAGTTGGCGATACTCTCGGCGAGTAGCTAACTGCTGATAGGCAGCTTCAGCGCTGCTGCTGAAGCAATCCACAGCCATGGTTCCCGTAACTATTGATGCTGATAAAGCAACTAGCTTGGGGATAGGATGTGGAATTAAAACAGCTATAATACCAGACAAAGCAGTTACTGCTGCCCACCCAACACCTTGTCGATTCTCATTTTCCATTTATAGTCACCTCCTCTTAATTTGGTCTCGAACTCAAATGGTAACAAACAAATTTGCGTGTTATGCTAGCAATCATCGCACACCAAGCAACTCTCGCTCAATCCACTCCCAAGCTTCTTTGGGAAGCCATCCTTGCATATCTGTTCCCGCCTGAATGATAAGGAGCCTATCGCCTCCGTCTAGATGCCCCCGGAGACGATTATAAAGCTCGCTCGCGCTCTCGGACGTTGCAATTAACCAGGTAGATTCTAAATAATGCCACCAACTGGGGGATGCCTGCAGTTCGTCAAATAAGCCTTTATAATCCTGCCCTGGCTTGCACAAATCGTAGGATACTACATATACCATTTGGTCTATCTCCTAGCCAGTTCCTGTCGTGGTAGGACCTCAATTTCCGAAAACTGGCGTGGTTCTTCTTTAACGCCAAACTTGGCAAAGAGCAGCGCACTCTTCGGTTGGGATAAAAGTTGAATCTTAGAGAGGACAGCCTCCATTTTTTCTGCCACGACATCCCCACGAACTCCCGCTGCTACCAGGCTGGTGATATATTGATTTAAGCTTACTCCCTCTCGTTTAGCAGCATGAGATAAATCGCGGTGAAGACTCTTGGGAATTCTTATCAATATCTTTCCACTATATTCCTCTAAATCTCTAGGCAAAGGGATGACTTGACTGTCCTCATAAGCCACTTGAATCCAGCCACGTCGAGCATCCTCAATAGCTTCAAAGACCTCCTCTAAAGTTTCGCTCTGAGTCATACAACCGGGAAGTTCCTCAATCTCAGCAACGAAGCCACCCTCAGAGTCCGCATGAACGGTGACTGGATAATGTAGATTCAGATAAAAATCCAGGTCTTTACGAATTGTGTTGCTTCTCATGCCATTCCTCCAATCCTAAGCGTTCTACAATCTTTCTCACATAGACTCGCTTTACTCGGCGACCTTTAACCGTGGGCACAGTAATAGGATACTCGTCAGCTTTGGTAAAGACTCTGTGTCCACTTGTAGAGGGTCGCTCCTTATATCCAAATGCCTCCAATACCCTAACCACATCTTGAAATGAAACCTCTGGCGGCTCCCTTAAGAAGAGCTCTACCAGTTTTTCAATTCGAGTCATCCATCACCCTTATGATACTATATATAATATCATTACTCAGTCAATTAAGTCAACAAGTCATTCATTGGAATGCCTTTAAGCTATCACTCATTATCAGCTTACTGGAATATAATTGCCAATCCAATTTACCCCGGGCGACTCACCTCTGACCGCCTGGTAAAATGGTCTATCCCCAGTCCAAAGTTCGCAACCTTCGCTTTCAGCCAAAGCAAGATAAGCAGCGTCATAGGCGCACAGATTGTGCTCTAAGGCTAATTCCAAAACTCTTTTTGCCTCTACCTCTTTTAACTCTACTCCTAGCTTTATGAGGTTATCCATAGCATCCAATGCTTTATCTGAATCCAGTCTTTTCCTTCTGGTGGCGGTAAGGATGCCATTTATCACTTCGTAGATTAGAAGATGGGGAGCTATCGCTTTAATGACACTCAAGGCATAGAAGTCGTTTCTTAGTGCTGTAGCCTGGGGAATATACTCTTCATCATCAAGTTGCCATTTCAAGACTACCGAGGCATCTACAACTACCAGCTTTGATTCTTGCGGCATATTTTCTATCTCCGCCGGCCTTCCTTAACAAGTTCAGCGCTAGACATGCCAATAGGACCTATCTCCTGCCTGAGCTTATCCATTCGAGATAAGAAAGCCACTTTATCCTGGGCTTTATCCTTAGTGCTTCTCTCTCCATCTCTCATAAGACGTTCTTCGATAGCCTGGGCACAGTAATCAGTAGCAGTCATTCCCCGTTTGGCTGCTGCCACCTTAATCTGTCTCTTGATTTCCTCATCTTCAAGATAGAGGCCGAGTCTTGCTTTGTTTGACACTTATATCACCTCCACTACCAAGTTTATTCGTTAAACGACTTGTTGTCAAACAGCACGAAGTTGAGACAGGAGTAAAGACGGCATAAAACACTTTTTGCCTGCAAGGCAAACTATAAGTCGGATTATATATCCTCTTGCCTTTACTTCTGTAAGTAGTCCTTAACAACGTATGGCTACCAAGGGGCTCTTGTGGTAACAGTAGGTTACGAAGGGGAACTTGGCTATTTAATCCTCAAGCAGCCATGCAGCGGATACCTTAATAGCTTTGGCTAATGCAACTACCTCAAAATCAAAAAGTGGGCGGGGACTACTTCCTTTCACATATAGCAAGCTAGGAGAGCCTCTGCTATAATGGGCAGCAATATGCTAGCCAAGGTAACAAGCTGTGCTGTGGTGGGAATGGAAGGAGCCTTAGTAGAAGTAGAGGTTGATCTATCTCCCGGGTTACCTTCATTCACCATTGTAGGTCTGCCCGACAAGGCAGTTCAGGAATCCAGAGAGAGGGTAAGGTCAGCTATAAGAAACTCTAATTATAAGTTCCCCAACAGGCGTATCACTGTCAATTTAGCACCAGCAGACTTAAAAAAAGAAGGTCCCGCTTATGACCTGCCCATAGCTATAGGCATACTACTCAGTTCGGGACAGCTAAATGCTGACCTTTCTTACACCGTTTTCCTGGGGGAACTTTCCCTGGATGGTAAATTGCGCCACACCCATGGCATATTGCCCATGGTAGCTTTAGCCAAGGATAAAGGCTTATCCACAGTGTTTGTGCCTTGGGACGATGCTAAAGAGGCATCCCTGATAGACAATATACACATATTCCCTGCGGAATCGTTAGCTCAGTTGGTTACCCATCTTCAGGGCGAAATAGGCATCCCAGAATACCATAGCGAGACAAACTGGCAGCAGGAGGTTCGCCCTGATTACGCCTTTGACCTTACCTACATTAAGGGGCAGGAGCATGCCAAGAGAGCTGTGGAGATAGCCGCAGCGGGAAGGCATAACATACTTATGTGTGGACCGCCGGGAAGTGGCAAAACCATGCTAGCTCGCTCCTTGCCCTCAATATTGCCTCAATTAACTATGGAAGAAGCTATAGAGGTGACCAAGATTTACAGCGTCAGCGGACTGCTGCCACAAGACACTCCTATCATTATGGAGCGCCCTTTTCGCTCTCCACATTACACCATTTCACATGCCGGTTTGGTGGGAGGAGGACAATGGCCCCGACCTGGAGAGATAAGCCTGGGACATCATGGAGTACTTTTTCTAGATGAATTCCCTGAGTTTGGGCATGTTGCTCTGGAATCGCTGCGCCAGCCAATAGAAGACAGAACAGTTACTGTCAGTCGAGCTCATGGTAGTGTTACCTTCCCTGCCAGCTTTATGCTGGCAGCAGCCATGAATCCTTGCCCCTGTGGCTACTATGGAGATCCATTCAAAGAATGTAAGTGCTCACCGAGAGAAATTTCCCGTTATCACAAGAGAATAAGTGGACCATTGCTGGATCGCATTGACATCTTTGTCGATGTCCCTCACATAGATTATGAAAAACTCACCGAGGACAAGCCCGTAGAAACATCAGAGAAAGTCAGAGATAGGATCAAGGCAGCTCACGAAATCCAGATTGAGCGTTTCCGAGGGACAAATTTAAGGTGCAATTCTGATATGACTCCTAGAGAAGTGAAGGAATTCTGCATTGTAGAATCAGCGGCACAAAGTTTGCTTCGTGCTGCTATGAAACAGCTTCACCTCACTGCCCGCTCTTTCCACCGCATCCTCAAACTCTCCCGTACCATAGCTGACCTGGAAAACAGCGAAGTCATCAAAACATATCATATAGCTGAAGCTCTACAGTACAGGCACAAGGAAATAATTTGAGCGTTAATATAAAACCAGCCACAGAACGCCACCAGCGATCGCCAACATAACACCAATAATAAGGGAAATCCTGCCACCTATTTGCCAGGCACTTAACGAGAGACGTTCTGGCTCATGAGTTATAAATTCCTTCACATCTCTTTTAGTTAGTAATATAGAATCATAATATACTTCCTTTTCCCTCTTACCCCAAAGAATAAACACAATGCCCAGAAGGATAAAAAAGCCCCCCATCCACAATATAGCCTTACACGTGACAAGTGCCATGCCACTTAACCCCACCCTGAAAATTTAAATACTCTCCAGGGAAACTCAACTAATCGCTACAACCGCTCCTGCAGCCTCTAATTTCTGCTTTATCGTATTGGACTCGTCTTTGGAGATACCTTCCTTTACAACCTGTGGGGCAGCTTCCACCAAATCCTTAGCTTGTTTTAGTCCTAGAGTGGTTACTTCACGTACTGCCTTGATAACCTCGATTTTCTTTTCGCCGATACTTTTCAGGACAACACTAAACTCCGTTTTTTCCTCTTCTGGAGGTGCCTCTGCTGCTGGTGCTGCCGACGTTGCCGACGTTGCCCCCACAACTACAGGAGCAGCACTAATTCCAAATTCACTCTCCAAAGTCTTAACCAAATCAGCTAGATCCATTACTGTCATATCCTTAATAGCAGCAATGATTTCTTCCTTAGTTAACTCCTTAGGTTCTTTCTTTGATTTTGGAGTTTTTTTTCCTGCCTGTTTCTCCACTTTTGTCTCTCCTTTAATTTCCTCCTCTAATTCTTCTGGTGACATATTTCCCTCCTTTGTTATTCACTAAGTTTTTGATTCCTCCCCTGTAGCACATTCAATAACCCCTGTAGAGGAAGAGCAAAAATGTTATACAAACCCGTTATAGGGGCTTGCAATCGAGCTATAAGTTGAGAAACGAGAACCTCTTTAGATGGTAAATTAGCCAGACTTACCACCTCTTCTGGCGTAAGTATCCGTTCTCCTAACAACCCTCCTCTAATTTGCAAAGACGATTCTGTGGACTTGATATACCGATTGAGAACCTTAGCTGAATCAACTACATCGCTATAGCCAAAGGCTAAGGCTACAGGACCTTTAATTATATCCACCAACTGTCTCTTACCCGCTTTATCAGCAGCAAAACAGACAAGGGTATTCTTAGCTACATGATACCCAATATCTGCTTTTGCTAAAACATTACGCAATTCAGTCATCTGTTTGGCTGTAAGGCCCTGATAATTAGTAGCAATAACAATAGTGCTCCGAGATAAATCGTCAGCTAACTTATTGATTATTTGTGTCTTCTTCTCTCTTAACATTTCTTCGTCCTACAAACAAATTTCCCTGCGCCAATGACATGTCTCACTGATAAATAATAAGTGGTACTAAGAGAGCACATCCTCCCCACGATTGCATCGGCACTTTGTGCCTAACAAGAACACAAGATCCTGGGCAGGCAATTCCTTTAAACCTCTCTAGGTACCCGCTGTCATTAGCACTAATATGATTTTACAAAATTTTGGACTTTAACTCAAAACCCAAATAAAATTTCCAATTAAGCTTTCTTATTTTTGCTTCAGCAAAACTAACCAGTTAAAGCCACTATCGCTCCTACATCCAGCTTAAATCCCAGGCCCATGGTGGTAGATAGGAATATACTTTTGATGTATTGTCCTTTAGCTCCACCGGGCTTTGCTTTAACTATAGCTTCAACCACCGCCAGCAAGTTCTCCAAGAGTTTATCCTTATCAAAACTGACTTTACCCACAGGCAAATGGATAATGGCTGTTCTATCCAAACGGAACTCGGCTCTACCTTTACGAGCTTCACTCACAACCCGAGACAAGTCCTGAGGTGATACCACAGTACCAGACTTTGGATTGGGCATCAATCCACGCCGTCCTAAAATACGCCCAAGTTTTGCTACTTTAGGCATCATGTCAGGAGTAGCTATAGATACATCAAATTCAAGCCAGCCACTCTCAATTTGCTTAATAAGTTCTTCTCCCCCAACATAATCAGCCCCTGCTTCCTCAGCTAATTTTGTCGCCTCGCCCTGAGTAAAGACAAGCACACGCGTCTTTTTCCCTAACCCGTTAGGCAATAATGCTACGCCCCGCACTTGCTGATCAGCGCTGCGTGGATCAACACCCATTTTCAAATGAAGCTCGACAGTCTCATCAAATCTGGCATAAGAAGCTTCCTTAGCCAAGTCAATAGCTTCCTCAGGTGAATAAATTCTCGACTTATCTATGAGTTTACTGGCTTCCTGGTATTTCTTACCACGTTTTACCACTTATTCTACCTCCACTCCCATACTTCGAGCTGTACCTGCAACAATATTTACCCCCTTCTCGATATCAGTAGTATTAAGGTCCTTCATTTTACTTTGAGCAATTTGGTAAATCTCGTCTTTACTTATCTTTCCTATCTTCTCATTCCCCGGGGCACCGCTTCCCTTTTCCACTCCTAAAGCACGCCGTAATAAATCAGAAACAGGCGGCATCTTGGTCACAAAGCTAAAAGAGCGATCAACGTATACAGTTATCTCAGCAGGAACAATAAAACCCTCTTGAGAAGCAGTCCGCTCATTATATTCTTTACAAAAAGCCATAATATTTATACCGTGCTGTCCTAAAGCAGGCCCTACAGGTGGTGCTGGGGTAGCTTTACCTGCAGATATCTGTAGCTTAATAACTGCTTTAACCCTTTTTGCCATCTTATATCCTTTCTACTCCCAAAAAGTCTAATTCCACAGGCGTTTCCCGACCAAAAAGCGATAACAAGACCGTTATCTTACCCTTACCTTGATTAACTTGATCTACCTTGCCGATAAAATCAATAAAGGGGCCATTCGTCACACGCACACTCATCCCTTCCTCAAAAATCACTTTGACCTCAGTGGGAGTCGCTTCCATGCGCTGGAAGATAGTATTTACCTCTTCTTCATCTAAAGGCGCTGGTTCAACACCAGTGCTTACAAAGTTAGCAACACCAGGTGTATTACGAACTATATCCCAACCATACTCATCTAAGTTCATATTAATCAGGATATAACCAGGGAAAGCTTTCTTCTCAATAATGCGGCGTTTCCCTCCCCTGATTTCGATCTCCTTGGTTAAGGGTATCACTACATCAAATATCTTATCCCCAACATCCATATACTTAATACGCTGCTCTAAATTCCTCTTAGCCTGTTCTTCATGTCCAGAGGACACATATAATAAATACCACTCTCCCTTAGCCTCCATTTTCAGCCACCTAGAAACAAACCAGCAAACGCTTTAGTGAATCCATAATCTAATGCACCCAAAATAGCCCCTATGACGACACAAATAACCAGAACCAACAAACTCAACCTTAATGCCTCCTGCCTTGTTGGCCAGTGTGCTTTTCTTAGCTCAACTATAGCCTCACTAAAGAAACTCAACTTTGACTTCTTACCTGGCGCAGCAACAGGCTTAACTACTTTAACTTTCTTTTTATGACTTGTCATAAACTACTTTGTTTCACGGTGAATAGTACAAATACGACAACGAGGGCAATACTTCCTCAACTCTAATTTTTGAGGGTCGTTTTTCTTATTCTTAGTAGTGGTATATGTTCGTTGCTGACATTGTCCACATGCCAGATGAATAATTGTACGCAACTCGCCTTTCTTCTTAGCCATACCTACGTGCAAACCTTGGTGATAACACCAGCCCCCACTGTCCTACCCCCTTCCCTAATAGCAAAACGTAATCCCTCCTCCATAGCCACAGGGGAGATTGTCTTAATTTTCATATGAGTCATACTATCTCCCGGCATAGCCATCTCTATACCTTCAGGGAGAATTACTTCACCAGTGATATCCATAGTCCTAATATAGAACTGGGGCTTATAGCCAGTGAAGAAAGGAGTATGCCTGCCACCTTCTTCTTTGGTCAATATATATACTTCGGTCTCAGCTTCAGTATGAGGCTTAACCGTGCCTGGCGCTGCTATAACTTGCCCTCTTTCCACCTCATCTCGGTTCATACCCCGTAGCAACACTCCGATAGCATCACCAGGCTCCGCCTCACCCACAGTTTTATGAAACATTTCTACACTAACCGCCACTGTTTTCCTGGTGTCCTTCAATCCTATTATTTCTACCTCATCTCCAGACTTAATCACACCGCGTTCCACTCTCCCTGTGGGCACGGTTCCACGCCCCTTAATACTGAATACATCTTCCACCGGCATCAGGAAAGGCTTATCCTTCTCCCTCTTCGGCATAGGAATGTATTCATCTATGGCGTCCACTAATTTCCATATTCCTCCACACCAGGGACATTCCCTTTTGCCACAACCACACTCCAAAGATTTAAGAGCACTTACCCTTATAATGGGAGTTTCATCACCAGGAAAGTTGTATTTTTTGAGTAAATCTCTAATCTCCATCTCCACCAAGTCTAACAAATCAGGATCTTCCATTAAGTCTACCTTGTTGAGAGCTACTATCACGCTGGGAACTTCCACCTGCCGAGCCAAAAGAATATGCTCTCTGGTCTGAGGCATAGGTCCGTCATCAGCAGCGACAACCAAAATAGCTCCATCCATCTGAGCCGCTCCGGTTATCATATTCTTGATATAGTCAGCATGCCCAGGGCAATCAACATGGCAATAATGACGTTTCTCAGTCTCATACTCAATATGGGCAATGGCAATTGTCAACCCTCGCGCTTTCTCCTCAGGAGCATTATCTATGGAATCAAAAGGTCGAAACTGAGCCTGACCTGCTTTAGCCAATACTTGAGTCATAGCTGCGGTCAACGTAGTCTTACCATGATCCACATGGCCTATAGTACCCACGTTAATATGTTCTTTAGTCCGCTCATAAATTTTCTTTGCCATTTCGTTAACCTCCTTTATTTAAAAGCCCACAACCAGATTCGAACTGGTGACCCCGTTCTTACCAAGAACGTGCTCTACCGTCTGAGCTATGTGGGCACTAGTCCTAATTATACTGACTTTTATAAGCCGGTGTCTACCCTAGGCTGTACTATAATAATTCAACCCTGGTGGAGGGGGCAGGATTTGAACCTGCGTAGCCCGTCAGGGCGGCAATTTTACAGACTGCTCCGATTAACCACTCCGGCACCCCTCCCCATCTTTAGTTTATCACAAAGAGTGTAGCAAAATCTAATCAGCCCGAGAGGGGACTCGAACCCACCAACCTACCGATTACAAATCGGTTGCGCTACCATTGCGCCACTCGGGCAGCCTTTGACTTAATAATAAGTCGATAGTATAAGGAAGGATAAATGTAATGTCAACAATGAAAAGAGATAAAGCGGCAATTTGCTCCATTGCATTACCTCCATCAATTATGCTATATTGTATCTGTTTTGTTACTTGCTATCACTTGAAGCTGGAAATATGATAGAGAATGCCTTATTGAAACAACTTCTAGAAGCGGGTGCTCACTTCGGTCACCATACCAGCTACTGGCATCCTAAAATGGGAAGGTATATCTTCTCCCAGCGTAATGGCATCCACATTATTGATTTAGAAAAGACGCTTATGCTGTTAGATAAAGCATGTGCTTTCACCCGAGACCTAGCAGCTAGTGGACAACATATTCTCCTTGTGGGCACTAAGAAACAAGCTCAACAAGTAGTAGAAGATGAAGCTGCAAGGTGCGGTATGTGCTGTGTCACCCAACGATGGCTGGGTGGAATGTTAACTAACTTTGCCACTATACAAACTCGAATTGACCATTTAGTCTGTTTGGAGGATAGAAAGAATAAAGATGAATTTGATTCTTTATCCAAGAAAGAGAGACTAAAGCTAGACAAGGAAATCCTTCGATTGAATGCCCAAATGGGCGGTTTCAAGGAAATGACTACTCTTCCCGGGGCATTGTTCATCACTGACCCTATTAAGGACAAAATTGCTTTTGCTGAAGCCAAGAAACTGGATATCCCTGTAATAGCCATTGTGGATACTAACTGCAATCCAGATAATATTGATTACCCTATTCCTGCTAACGATGATGCCATTAAAACAATCAAACTGATTTGCAGCAAAATAGCTGATGCTATAATTGAAGGTAAAAGTACGCAAGTTTCTGAAGAAGCAGAAGATTCCGAATCAATGTCAACAAAGTCAGAAGAAGCCATTGAACTTTTAGGCTCTTACACCTTTGAACCAGAAAATAATTGAATCTAAAGTTTACTTAAATGAAAATCCCAACTGAGGTTGTAAAAGAGGTGAGAGATAGAACTAACGCGGGTATGATTGCCTGTAAAAATGCTCTATTAGAGACAGGTGGAGATATAGAAAAGGCGATTGGCGTTTTAAAGCGTCGTGGCATGGCAATCGCTGCAAAGAAGAAGGGACGTATAGCAAGCGAGGGTGTGATTGAGGCTTATATTCATCACACTAAGCAAATAGGAGCGTTAGTGGAGTTAAATTGCGAAACTGATTTTGTAGCTCACACTGATGAATTTAGAGAGCTTGCTCACAACTTAGCAATGCAAGTGGCCGCTACATCGCCACAATTTATCACTGCCGAAGAAACGCCACCAGAAACGGAAACAGATCCACAAATAATTTACCTTCTTAATCAACCTTTTATCAGAGAACCTAGCAAGACTGTACAGGAAATTATTACTGAAACAGTAGCTAAAGTAGGTGAGAACATAAAGATACAAAGGTTTGCTAGATTTGAACTTGGCTGCTAATTGCTGACACCGCTCGGTAGATTAAACAATTATCAGGGCAAGGGAAATGGTTGTCTGAAATTATCAGTGTTCATGCCCTAAATGGGAATTGACAATGGATGAGATCCTCAGTGTGCTCCACTCAAGAATGCAGCAGGTTATAGATGGTTTAGCTAAAGAATTGGCCACTATCCGCACTGGACGGGCTACTCCAGTCTTGCTCAACAACATCACGGTTGACTATCAGCATGCATCTACCCCACTCCGTCAAATTGCCACCATATCCGTACCTGAGGCCAACTTAATCACCATTCAGCCCTGGGATCGTGCCTTGCTACAAAATATCGAGAAAGCTATCTTTAAAGCAGGTACCGGACTTAATCCTTCAAACGATGGCAATATAATTCGGGTAATTATTCCCCCTCTCAGCGAGGAGCGTCGCGTAGAGCTAGCCAAGTTAGTATCTAAGAAAGTGGAAGAGCGACGAGTGGTGTTGCGTAATATAAGGCGAGATAGCATTGGAAAATTAAGAGAAATGGAGAAAAATAAGGAGATACCGCAGGACAAACTTAAAATTAGTGTCAAGCAAATTGACGAAATAACTAATAGCCTTATAGAGAAAGTGAACAAAATAGGGCAAGACAAAGAGAAGGAGATAAAGGAGGTATAGGTAGATTCTGGACGCAGTGTTATCTCCCGACAGTTCGGCATTCGCTGAGAGATAGTAGGGCTGAACAAGCCTACAGCAGCTTAAAATTGTTAAAATAGAGTTATGCTCAAGCAAAGAGTTATCACTGCAGCTGTGGGCGTGCCCCTCGTTATTGCCGTCATTTGGTTTGGTGACCCATGGTTTAGCCTCCTTACATCTGGTGTAGTGCTGGCGGGTACCTTTGAGTTTTATCGTATGGCTAACTTTGACAAAAGGTACCCTCTGATTTACTTTGGTCTATTATGGGCCTTAGCAATTGTCTTAAGCTCCTTGATTCTTCATTACAAAGGCATCAACACGTTACCTATAGTCATGGCTGGTGCTATAATAATTTCGCTGATTTGGATAGCACATCGTCCACTACGAGAAAAGGCGTTCTTTAATTGGGCATGGATGGTAGCGGGTGTCCTTTATGTGGGGTGGATGCTTACCTATTGGCTTAATTTACGTTTTTTGGAGGATGGAAGAAATTGGGTTTACCTGGCCTTGCTTACCACATTTGCCAACGACTCTGGCGCCTTCTTTATAGGGAGGACGTGGGGTAAACACCATCTGGCCTCTGCTATAAGCCCAAGCAAAACTTGGGAAGGAGCACTAGGGGGGTTATTAAGTGCTATTCTGGGTGCCATTGTAATAACTATAATCCTTAACTTTATTTCCCCCTTCACCTTTAAAATTTGGCAAGTTGTAATCTTTGGTTGTCTCGTTAGCATTTTCGCCCAGTTGGGCGATTTGGTTGAATCATTGCTCAAGCGAAATATGGGGGTAAGGGAATCAGGTAATTTGCTACCAGGGCATGGTGGTATTCTTGACCGTTTCGATAGCCTTATCTTTGTTGGGGTATTGGTATACTATTATGTAAATTTTACCCTTTAAGGCAAATTTTAGAGTCAAAAATGATTAACACTCTAGCTTTTGCGAAACACAAGGTGATGTGAAGAAAATAGTCATTCTGGGAGCAACAGGTTCCATAGGGCAACATGCTCTAGAAGTAATTCGTGCCCTGCCTAATAAATTTCAGGTAATAGGTTTGACAGGAGGCAAAAACCTTGATCTTCTCAAAAAGCAAATTAATGAATTTCAACCTAAAATGTTTTATTCTTCCATTAAGCCTGGCTTCAGTTGTAAAGGGGAATTCTTATCCATGGAAGAAATAGCTAGCCATCCAGAGGTTGATCTCGTTATTGTGGCCACCTCAAGTAAGGCGGGTCTAAATCCTACACTGGCAGCTTTAAGAGCAGGCAAGGTGGTTGCTTTGGCTAATAAAGAGGTATTAGTGATGGCAGGCGAGATTGTCATTCGCGAAGCTAAACGCCACCACTCTCAAATTCTGCCTATTGATAGCGAACATAGCTCTATCTGGCAATGTTTGCAAGGGGAGGAAAGTAAACCACAACGGCTTTTCTTAACTGCCTCTGGAGGACCCTTCTATCACTATTCCCAATCACAATTAAGTGAAGTAACTAAAGAGCAAGCACTTCATCATCCTGTATGGAAAATGGGAAGGAAAGTCACCATTGATTCGGCAACGCTTATGAATAAAGGATTGGAAGTCATTGAAGCCCACTGGCTTTTTGACGTCCCTTTTGAGAACATTGAAATACTAATTCACCCCCAATGTATCATCCATTCTATAGTAGAGTTTGCAGATGGTTCCATGAAAGCTCATCTTAGCTCACCCGATATGCGCCTACCTATTCAATACGCTCTTTCTTACCCTGAGCGTTTACCTAATCCAGAATTACCACGCCTCGATTGGGGCACGATTCAGTCTTTGGCTTTTGAACCGGTGGACTATGACAAATTTCCTTGTCTTAAATTAGCATTAGATGCTGGTAATTCAGGGGGAACTTATCCCGCAGTGCTTTGTGCCGCTGACGAGGTAGCCATAGAGCTCTTTCTTAACAACTGTATCAGTTTCACGGATATAGCTAGGATGGTGCAAAAAACCTTAGAACATCATCAGACCATTGCCCATCCATCTTTAGAGGAAATCTTAGCTGCTGATGCCTGGGCTAGGGAATATGTTGAGCGCCTCTACCTTTGTCAGGCTAGCGGAATAAGACGATGAATATCGCCATAATAATTATTATTTTTATTGTGTCTCTATTCGTAATGGTCACTCTTCACGAATTGGGACATTTCCTCACCGCCAGGCGCGCTGGAGTAAAGATAGAGGAATTTGGCATAGGTCTCCCCCCGCGGATTTTTGGCATTAAACGAGGAGAAACAATATATTCAATTAATGCTGTACCTTTGGGAGCCTTTGTTAAGAGTACAGGAGAAGATGACCCTACAATACCTGGGAGTCTAGCCAGCAAAGGCCCCTGGCCCAGGCTAGCAGTCTATGCTGCAGGCCCACTGGTTAACATTTTTCTCGCCTTTATTCTCCTCAGTGCCTTCTTTATGTTACCCATAAGTGTAGTGGCAGGCGAGGGAGTTATGGTACATTCTGTAATAGAGGACTCACCTGCCGAAAAAGCTAGCATTAAGCCTGGAGATGTAATAGCGGAAGTAGATGGCGAGCCTATCTATACGTGGAAAGATATGCGCAGAATGATAAACTCCAGTCAGGAAGGACAGGAAATAACTTTGCTTCTGCAAAGGGACGGAAGCAAAGACCAAACTAGTTTGGAGCCAAAATTCGACCCGTCATTGCAGCGGCGAACAATTGGTGTTCTGCTTTGTTGGAATGTGGTGAATCAGGTAAAGGAAGGGTCACCAGCAGATAAAGCTGGTATTAAGCCTGGAGATACCTTTTTAAGCATTAATAGACAACCATTATATAACGATGAAAATATGTCCCACATCCTAAGTTCTGTTAAGGAAGGAGAAGGAATACACCTAGCTTTATTTAGAGGGGAGGAAGAAATTATTAAAGAGTTAAATTCCGCCCAGCAGATGAAGGGTATGGAGTTACATTGGGTAGATAACGCTCACATCGAGCAAGAGCGGTTTCCTGTATGGAAGGCAGTCTACCTCGGAGGTAGCTATGTCATTAATATGCCTGCGTTGATAATAGATGCCATTCCTCTAATTAGAGAAGAACCTGGCAATGCGGTAATGGGACCAATAGGTGCTGGTCAATTAACCGTAGAAGTAGTGAAATCTTCTGGCTTTACCCTGATGCTATTTATGGCTGGCATCATCAGCCTGGGACTTGGGTTATTTAACCTTTTCCCCTTTCCTCCTTTGGATGGAGGGGGGATGTTGGTGGCGTTTATTGAAGGAATTAGGCGAGGGAAGCGACTTTCCCCCCGTGCAATAAAGTTAGCCTATACTATAGGTACTGCTTGTTTAATCACTCTTGCGGTCGCGATAACCGCCAACGATATATTTCGCCTAATTGGCGGAGGGAGCTTTGGATTATGACCCAAAGACGAGTCTCCATGCCATTAAGGATTGGTAGTGTAACTATTGGTGGTGATGCCCCAATTGCAGTACAATCCATGACCAAGACTGATACTCGTGATGTTCCTGCCACTGTAAACCAAATCAAGCAATTGGAAGAGTGTGGATGTGAAATAGTGCGAGTGGCAGTCCCTGATAGGGAAGCGGCTGAAGGCATTTCAATTATTAAAAGGGAAACTTCGCTACCTATCGTTGCCGATATTCATTTCGATTACCGCCTGGCTTTGGCTGCATTACAGGCTGGCATTGATGGGCTTCGCCTTAATCCAGGCAATATTGGTGACCCTGAACAAATCGCCAAGGTAGTAGCGACGGCTAAAGAAAGAGAAGCGCCTATCCGCATTGGAGTGAATGCTGGCAGCTTGCCTGCCAATTTTAAGCCTGATGCTCCATTGGCGAAGCGGATGGTTGATATGGCATTGGAGCAGATAAAATTGATGGAGAGCCTGGATTTTAATTTAATCAAAGTTTCTCTTAAAGCCTTCGATGTGCCTACCACTGTTCAGGCTTACCAGCTAATTGCTGATAAAATACCCTATCCCTTGCATTTAGGCATCACCGAGGCCGGCCTTCCCCAGGCTGGAGCTATACGCAGTGCTATAGGCATTGGCATACTTCTTTACCAAGGTATTGGCGATACCATCCGTGTTTCCCTCACTGCCCACCCTTGCCAAGAGGTTAGTGCTGCCTATGAAATCCTGAAAAGTCTCGGGCTTCGTCAACGAGGCCCAACATTAGTAAGCTGCCCCTCTTGTGGACGGGCTGAGATTGACGTCATAAAGTTGGCTGAGGATGTGAATAGATACCTCGAAAAAATAGATAAACCAATTAAGGTGGCAGTTATGGGCTGTGTAGTTAACGGACCTGGCGAAGCTAAGGATGCTGATATAGGCATTGCTGGAGGCAAAGGCAAGGGTGCCATATTTAGAAAAGGAAAGGTGGTAAAGACAGTCACCGAGGAAAAACTTTTGCAATTCTTAAAGGCAGAAATCGATAAGGAGTTTTGATGCGTTTTTCTAAGCTTTTTGGCAAGACATTACGGGAAACACCGGCAGATGCAGAGAGCACAAGCCACAAACTTCTGCTCAGAACAGGTATGATTGCCCAAGAAGCTGCTGGTATTTACTCCTACTTGCCCTTAGGCTGGCGAGTGCTCAGAAAGATAGAGAACATAATCAGAGAGGAAATGGATAAGGCTGGCGGTCAGGAATTGATGTTGCCAGCATTACAGCCTTTCGAGTTGTGGCAACAATCAGGGCGATGGGTTTCCTTCGGCCGATCTCTATTTACCTTAACTGATCGCAAGGAGCATAAGCTAATTTTGGGGCCTACTCATGAAGAAGTTATTACTGACCTTGTTCACCGATATGTGCAAAGCTATCGTGATTTGCCTCTCTTGCTTTACCAAATACAAGCTAAATTTCGTGATGAACCTCGTTCTCGCGGTGGATTACTGAGAGTTCGTGAATTTATTATGAAGGACCTCTATAGCTTTGATGTTGATGAGACTGGCTTGGGCGAAAGCTATGAGAAAATGAGCCAGGCATATAAAAACATTTATGCTCGCCTTGGCTTGCCGACATTAATGGTAGAAGCTGATAGCGGTGCCATAGGTGGCAAGGATTCTCATGAATTTATGGTTATTACTGAAAGTGGTGAAGATGAGATTATTTATTGCTCCAATTGTGGTTATGCTGCCAATGCAGAGAAAGCTCAAAGCGTTAAAGCTGTCATTGCGGTGAGCCGAAGCCCTGAGCCAAAATTGCGAGCCGAAGGCGTGGCAAGCAGCGAAGGGAAAGCGAAGCAACCCCTTCCATTGGAGGAGATAGCCACGCCAGACTGCCAAACTATAGATGAGGTGGCTGCTTTTGTCGGTGTGCCAACAAGCGAAACTCTCAAAGCTGTGTTTTATTCTGTTGATGGTGAATTTATCTTCGTAGTTATTCGGGGCGATCTTGAAATCAATGAAACAAAGTTAAGAAATATAGCTAAAGGTTCCGAACTTCGCTTGGCAACAGAGAGCGAAGTAACCAACGCAGGCTTAGTAGCTGGTTTTGCCTCACCCATAGGTATAAAAGGAATCAAAATCATTGCTGACGATTCCATAACCTTGGGCTCTAACCTCATTGCTGGCGCTAACAAGCCAGGATACCACTTTAAGAATGCAAATTATCCCAGAGATTTTCAAGTTGACCTTGTGGCTGATATTGCGTTAGCCCGCGCTGGGGATGGTTGTCCCAAGTGTGGCAGCAAGCTTTCTTCTACTCGGGGTATCGAGGTAGGGCACATATTTAAATTAGGCACCATTCTTAGTGAGAAATTCGAGGCGTCTTTCCTGGATCGCGATAGCACATCTAAACCCATCATCATGGGCTGTTACGGTATTGGATTGGGACGCCTCTTAGCAGCTACAGTAGAGCAAAGCCACGATGATAAAGGCATTATCTGGCCACTCTCCGTCGCCCCTTATCAAGTTTATCTCTGCCCCCTCTATTCGGATAATCCTGAGGTCGCTTCTGCTGCTGAAGATGTCTATCAGAAGCTGGAAAAGGAAGGCATTGAAGTGCTGTTCGATGACCGAAGTGAATCCCCCGGGGTTAAGTTTAATGATGCCGACTTACTAGGAATACCACTACGATTAACCTTGAGCCCACGTACTCTAAAGAACCAAAGCATAGAAGCAAAGCGGCGCACAGAGAAGGAAACACAACTTTTGTCTTTGGAGAATGTGGTTAGAGAAACAAAGAATTTGCTCGGTGAATTTGGGCCAAGTTAACTTCGTAGACAGGTACCCACCTCCTGATATAATCTATCGAGCATTTGCTCCTGGGTTTTATTGACTTCCTCGTCAGTCAAAGTACGGTCAGGTGATTGATAAATGATCCTCAGCGCAAAGGATTTCTTACCCTCAGGTACCTGCTCACCGGTGTAGATATCAAAGAGAGTAACTCTTTTTACCAGCGGGAAGCTTCGGATTATGTCTTCTACCCGTTTATAAACTATCCCCTCATCTATTACTAAGGCAATGTCCCTGGATACACCGGGAAACCGCAGAATAGTCTGATATCTCTTTGTTCCTTTTATCTTATTTAACAACTTCTCTATATCAATTTCAATGAGGCAACTGGTATTAGAAAGCTCAAAGGCTTGTGCCACCTTGGGATGCAAGTTACCCACAATGCCTACCTTATCACCGTCGACAATTATGTCAGCTCCTCTTTTTGAGAATAAGATCTCATCATTGCTATTCTCAAAAGTCACTTTTAACCCCAATAGTTCCAAGAGATTTTCCGCCATTCCCTTGGCATCAAAAAAGTCAAGAGGCTCTTTATCACTATGCCAGGACAATTCCCATTTTGAGCCGCTGAGCACAGCACAAAGCATTTCTTTCTCCTGGGGCAAATCTTTTCCCTGTGGCAAGAATATCTTGCCAATTTCAAATAGTCTTATGCCAGCTTGTTCATACTTCTGATTAGAAGACAAAGTGGAGAGAAGATTAGGTCGCAAAGTGGTACGCAAATATTCTTGCTCCCTCGTCAAAGGATTAGCTACCTTTAAAGGTGGAACCATCAACTCGAGCTTTGGAGAAAGCCTCTGCAACCTCTCCAAACTAGTCAAGGAGTAAGTCAATATTTCCTGGAACCCCCAACCCACTAAGGTGTTTCGCAACTTGTGTTTGAGATTGCTTCGCTGTGCATACAACAATAAACTTGATTCGTGCTCAGGCAATGGAGCGCTAAGGCTGGTGAGGGGAATCTTATCATAACCAATGATACGAACTACTTCTTCCACAAGGTCAGCACTGCACCTAATGTCACTACGCCAATAAGGAGCAACTACTGAGATCGCAGAAGGTGAGTCAGTTCGTTGATATTCGAAACCCAGCGAATTTAACACCTTGAGAATTTCTTCAATGGTAACTTCTAAGCCTAAGAGACGCCTCACTTCCTCTGTAGAAAGCGATATTCTCTGTGGTTCTGCTCTCCCCGGGTAAACATCTATTATGCCACGGGCTGTCTGTCCCCCAGCTAATTCCAGCAATAATTGGGTAGCTCGCTTCAAGGGTAATAATGGTAAGCCTGAATTTAATCCTTTATCAAAGCGAATTGAAGCCTCACTCTGCGATTGGAAGTGACTATACCCTCGACGAATAGCAGTTTGGTTGAAATTTGCCGACTCTAGCAGAATAGCATCGGTTTCATCCGTAACTTCGGCATCCAATCCTCCCATGACTCCAGCAACAGCAACAGCCTTCTCTGCATCAGCAATAACCAACGTATCTGAGCTAAGCGCGCGCTCTGTTCCATCCAGGGTAGTTATAACTTCACCACCCTTGGCCCGTCGAACAATAATCTCCTTACCTTTAAGCTTGCGATAATCAAAAGCATGAAGCGGCTGCCCATATTCCAGCATCACATAGTTGGTAACATCAACTACATTGTTAATAGGGCGCATGCCATAGCTTTTCAAACATTGCTGCATCCAATCAGGAGAGGAGGCTATCTTAACTCCTATAATCAGGCTAGCGCAATATCTAGGACATAAGTTTGGCTCAACTATATCAACAGAGACATAGGAATCTACTGACTCTTCCGCTTCCTCATAGCAAATTTCAGGTAGATGGAGATTTTCACCAGTAAGAGCAGCAATTTCACGAGCAATGCCAATCATAGATAAACAATCTGGGCGATTGGGCGTTATATCCAAATCAAAAATCACATCACCTAGATATTCATTAAGAGATATACCTATAGGAGCTTCTGGAGGCAGCACCATGATACCTTCATGACTGTCAGAAATTCCCAATTCTTTCTCAGAGCAAACCATACCCTCAGAAACAATACCCCGAATTTTAGCTGGCTTTAGCAACTCAACTTTTCCAGTGTGACCATCCATAAGCTGTGCCCCTACATGAGCAAAAGGCACCTTCTGACCAGGGCTAACATTAGGAGCACCGCAAACTACAGTAACCTGCCGAGTACCAAGATCAACAGTGGCTAACTTTAAACGGTCGGCATTAGGATGAGTGCCTAAAGATGTTACCTGCCCCACTATCATATTATCCCATGTGTCACCTATAATTTGTACGCCCTTGACTTCCATGCCAGCCATAGTTAACTTCTCAGCTAGCTCTTGAGGGGCAAGCTCAATGTTAACGTAATCTTTAAGCCATTTAAGCGAAACTTTCATCATAATCGCTCACCTTGCTGTCATTCTAAACGCTACATTTCCCATCATTCCGAGGAGCAGAGCGACCAAAGAATCTCATTCTGTGCAAACTTTGCGAGGAATCTTATCATCTCTTAGACCTTTCGCTTCGCTCAGGGTGACGTTGAATAGCTGAACGCCTACCTTTCATCTTCTATCTCAAATTTAGAATTGCCTTAAGAACCTCAGGTCATTACTATAAAACAAACGAATATCATCAATGCCATAGCGGAGCATAGGAATTCGCTCTACCCCCAGTCCAAAAGCAAAGCCAGTGTAAACTTCAGGGTCAATATCGACACGCTTGAGTACACCAGGATGCACCATGCCGGCACCAAGAATTTCAACCCAGCCGCTATAGCCACACACCCGACAACCGGTTCCATTACAGGCTAGACACTGAATAGCTACCTCCACCCCGGGTTCTACAAAAGGAAAATAATCACAGCGGAAACGCACTTTTCTTTCCTCGCCGAAGAGGCAGCGGCAGAATTCAAATAAGGTACCTTTTAAATCTGCCATAGTAATGCCTCTATCCACCGCCAACCCTTCAACTTGATAAAACATAGACTCGTGGGTGGCATCGGTTGCTTCATACCTGTAACACCGCCCTGGCACCACCATCCTTATTGGTGGTCGCCTTCGCTCCATAACTCTAATTTGCATTGGCGAAGTGTGGGTACGTAAAAGCCTAGATTCTCTATTCATCTCGGGGTCTATCCACAGAGTAGCAAACATGTCACGTGCCGGATGCCCCTGAGGAATATTCAAAGCTTCAAAGTTATAATAATCCCGCTCAACATCAGATCCTTCAACAACCTGAAAACCCATATTCTTGAAAACATCACAGATTTCCTCCAATATCTGAGTGATTGGGTGAATTCGCCCTGTAGGGATAGGACGACCAGGCAAAGTAACATCCAGTGCTTTGTACTCTGAGGAACGGGTCAAAAGCGATTCTTGTAGAAGTTTCTCCTTTCCGCTTAGACTTGACTCTAAAACCTTCTTGATTTTGTTAGCTTGGGCACCCACTTCCCGTCGCTCTTCTAAAGACAAGGTACCTAAAGAACGCAAAACTTGAGTTAACCTGCCTTTCTTACCTAGATAGCGAACCCGCCACAATCCAAGTTGCTTGAGTTCACCAACTTTTTCTAGTTCATCGAAAGCTTGCGTACGAAGTTCTTCAAGCTGCTTTAACATTACTTACTAATTTTTGCTGAAGCTACCAATTTAGTGAAGTTTTCAGGGTCCTTAACTGCCATGTCAGCTAGCATCTTGCGATTTATTTGCGTATTTGATTTCCTTAAGCCTGACATGAACTGGCTATAAGAAAGCCCGTTACCACGTGCAGCAGCATTAATACGAGCAATCCATAGCTTTCTAAAATCGCCCTTTCGTTCGCGACGATGACAATAGGCATAGTCTAAAGCATGAAGCACTGACTCATGGGCTCGTCTATACAGAGCGTGCCTTGTAGCTCGATGCCCTTTAGTCAACTGAAGCACTTCTTTGTGACGTCGATGAGTAACTTTCCCACTTCTAGCTCGCGGCAAGATTATTCCTCCTTCTTAAACCTTTACCTATAGGGTAAAAGCCTCTTGATTCTTTTCTTATCTGCAGAAGAGACTGGTATCATTTCATCATAAAGGCGTTTAGTTCTAGGAGCCTTTTTCCGTCTCAAATGGCTTTTGCCACATTTGGTACGCATGAGCTTGCCACCACCTGTAACGTGGAAGCGGCTCTCCGCTCCTTTATGAGTCTTAAGCTTTGGCATCTGATGTCACCTCTTTAGTTTTTTTAGTGGGTAGTGGAGAAAGGGTTAAAGCTATACTTCTTGGATTTGTAACGGGATGATCGCTTGCCACAGACGCCTCCTTTAAAGCCTCGGTCACTTTCCGTAATACTTTCCAACCCAACTCTGGATAAATATTCTCACGTCCCCTAAACCTTATCACTAACCTTACTTTATTACCCTCATCCAATAATTTTCTAATGGTTCTAACCTTTGCTTGTAAATCATGCTCTTCAATCTTTGGTCTCAGGCGAACCTCCCTAAGTAATCCAACTCTTTGACCCTTCTTTGCTTTTCGCTCTTTTTTAGTTTGCTCATACTTATATTTGCCGTAATCAAGAAGACGACATACCGGTGGAACTGCTGTCGGTGCCACCGCTACCAAATCAAGATCATGTTCCTCCGCAATCTGTAATGCTCGATACAGAGGCAATGTGCCTAATTGTTCTCCACTTTCGCCTATAAGCCGAACTTCCCTAGATCTAATTTGCCTGTTAATTGGTGTTTTCTTAATTATACCCTTTCTACCCCCTAAAACAGTTTAAAGTTTGGCATCTATAGCTGCCTTTATCCTATCCTTAACTTGTAACAATGTTTGCAAGCCTGTATCCTCACCACTCCTTAGACGAAGCGACACATTAGATGAAGCCACTTCTTTATCACCGACTATGAGCATATACGGGATTTTCTCTAGTTGGGCTCCCCTTATCTTTAAATTCATTCTCTCCGGGCGGTCATCAACCTGAACACGAATACCTTCCCCCTTAAGCTCGCTTTCTATTTCATGAGCATAACCAATATGGCGATCCGCTATAGGAATTATTGCTGCTTGAATCGGCGACAACCATACCGGGAAGGCACCACCATAGTGTTCTGTAAGGCAAGCCAAAAAACGCTCCATACTACCTAAAACCGTGCGATGTATCATTATTACATTATGCTCCAAATTATCTTCACCAATATAGCAGACGTTAAAACGCTGTGGCAAATTGAAATCAATCTGGATAGTAGGACCTTGCCAAGCATGTCCTAAAGCATCCCTGAGTTTAATATCAATTTTAGGCCCATAGAAAACTCCTTCACCAGGAGCTACCTCGTAAGGCAGCTTAAATCTTTCCAGGACTTGTCTTAAAGCTCCTGTAACTTGCTCCCACGTTTCAATTGTGCCAGCGTACTTCTCTGGGCGGGTTGATAAAAACACTTCATAATCGCTAAAACCGAAGGTGGACATCATAAATTGTGCCAGTTCTATAACTCCCGTTATCTCTGCTTCAGTTTGATCGGGACGGCAGAAAATATGAGCATCATCTTGAGTAAACCCCCTTACCCTGGCTAAACCATATAACACTCCAGTTCGTTCATAGCGATATACTGTGCCCAATTCGGCATAACGCAAAGGCAAATTACGATAGCTACGTAACCAATTCTTAAAAATCAAAATATGTCCCAAACAATTCATAGGTCTTATTATATATTGCTGCCCTTCGATCTCCATCGGCGAATATAAATACTCCCGATAGAAATCCCAATGGCCACTAGTTTTCCACAAATCTATCTTAGCAATATGAGGAGTGTAGACAATATCATAGCCTCGTTTAATGTGCTCTGCTCTCCAAAAATCTTCTACAACCTGTCGAATTAAAGCACCTTTCGGATGCCAACAAATTAAGCCAGGGCCAATTTCTTCATGTATACTGAAGAGATCGAGCTCTTTGCCTAGCTTCCTGTGATCCCGTTTGGCAGCTTCAGCTTGGCGAGCCAAATAATCTTCAAGCTCCGCTTGAGTTTCAAAAGCTACGCCGTAAATTCTTTGCAACATAGGTCGCTTCTCATCTCCACGCCAATACGCCCCAGCTATATGAGTAAGCTCAAATGCTTTTACTTCACCCGTAGAAGCTACATGAGGGCCACGACATAAATCAGTAAAAGAACCTTGCTTATAAATAGTTACTATAGCATCAGGAAGCTCTCTGATAAGCTCCAGTTTGTAAGGCTGGACAGCAAAGACCTGATACGCCTCTTCCTTGCTCACTTCTTCCTTAATGAAAGGCTGATCAGCATTAATAATCTCTTTCATCTTATTTTCAATTATAGGCAAATCCTCAGGCTTTAATGGGCATGGCAGGTCAAAGTCATAATAAAAGCCATTCTCGATAGTTGGCCCTATTCCAAATTTAGCTTCAGGAAAAACAGCTTGTACTGCCTCCGCCATGACATGAGCAGCGGAGTGACGCATCCTCTCTAATTTATCCTCTATAGCCACCGAGTCTTACCTTTCAACAAATAAAAACCTGTATCCGAAACAAGGAACTTTATAGAAAGAAAGTCCATTGAAAATTTAAGCACTGATAAGTAGAGCTCACGTCTGGGCTTGGCAATACAGTACCTCTAACAAACCTCTTAGGATATAACACCTCGAACTAACCAGCGTTTGCATTAATTAGACCTGTAGTTCACCCAAAATGGGTGATACTGGACTTGAACCAGTGACCTCTGCGATGTCAACGCAGCGCTCTAACCACTGAGCTAACCACCCCTCTCAATCGGATTGTAGCAAACATCCCCATATGGGTCAAACCTTCGATAACTTGGCATTAAAAATCAAATACTGATTATCAAATGGAGAGGCTATGAGATTCATCTGCCTCATAAAGACTACTGACTATTCCTTCATGTGTAGTCTTACACCACTAGTCACATTGATTTGGATAATTTGGCCACACTTAGGACAAGGTACTTCCAGAACAAGCGGCCTTTCCATCACTCTTTCTACAAGCGATGTTATCACAGAATCCATGTTATCTAGCCTCACATCTAACATATCGAGACGCTTAATTATCAACTCTACACTCTGACTTCGCTCAACTTGCACAAAACCGGCCTTATTCTATGAAACCAACTTATAAATTCTTTTCTGCGACGCCCAGCGATTCTAACTCAGCTTTATTTTCCTGCAGTAACTTACTTACCTGCTCGGAGACAGTACACTCCAAATACTTGCGAAAAGCTTCACGTGCTGCTGGTGACGCTTGCACCGCTTCCCTGACTCTCTGCCATTCATCCACGATCACTTCGTCTATCTGCTCTGCATTTATAGGTTGTTTCCCTTGCCATAAATCTTCTATCCTGTCCAGAACTCTGGCTGTCATAGCCCTCTTAATACGGTCAAAAGAGAGTATCTCCTCCGTAGCATACGGCTGCACTACTTTTCTCTCTGCCACGGTTTGTCACCTCCAATCAATTTTATTTACTTTTATTATCTTAAGTTTAATAACACAACTTGTCAAGACAGCGAATTAAATCATCTAAAATGTCACCGAAGAGAGAGTCGTTGAATCACA
>CAZEQL010000009.1:0-30251 GCA_964514415.1 uncultured Dehalococcoidales bacterium | reverse complement strand
AGATTACAGGAGCGCGCTTCTGGGGAGGCTCAGGATTGTGGGCCCCTTCCGGGCTACCGCTGCTGCAAGCGTCCCACGTTAATGAGGAACTCCTCGTGATCCACAACGTTGACATTCTTGGTCAGAGAAAAGTTGAAGTCGACGATTCCAATTATACGCTTGATTTCGACTCCATCTACCGCCCGATCCACGGCAAACGTGCCTTCACCAGAATCGATGGCTAAACCGACAGCTTTGTTCCACGCTACATGCATAAAGAGCAGATACTCACAACTGTCTACCTCTGTGGCTCAATGATTACCTTTATGGAATCTTGAGCTTGGGCGACAAGCTGAAATCCCATGCCCGTTTCCTCAAGCCCCAGCCGGTGGGTAATCATGTCCTTCACGTGTATTCTGCCAGCGCGGATTAATTCCAATGCAGTGGTATAGTCAGCAGGACTGCCGGCATAAGAGCTGGTAAGTGTTATTTCATTGCGCCAGAAGAGGTCGTTCACCGACAGCGGAATGGTGACGCCTTGCCCTATGGAGGCAAAGAAAAGAACAGTGCCACCGCGCTCCACGGACTGCAGCGCCTGGGTTATGGCCGATGTTGCTCCGGTGCATACTATTACCAGGTCGGCAAGCCGACCATCGTTAACCCGACGCAGGTACTCCGGCTCGTACTCTGTGGCATGAATCGCAGCATCAGCCCCGAACCTTCGCGCTGCCTCTAGCCGGTAATCAGCAATGTCCATAGCTACCACACGACTTGCGCCCAAGGCGCAAGCCAGTTGTATATGGAGCAGCCCGGCAATGCCACTGCCAATGACCAGCACGCTATATCCCGGCTGTATATGTGCCAACCTTTGCCCACGCAAGACACAAGCCAATGGCTCAATGAATGTCGCCTCCTCGAAGGACATCTCATCAGGCAGGGGGAATACTCCGCGGTCTACATTGATACCTGGCAGCCGAACATATTCAGCGAAGCCACCAGGGTCGAAGTTCGTGCTGCGGAGCGTGTCGCAAACGGTGTGGTGGCCATTAAGGCAGTAATGACATGTGTTGCAGGGAACATGGTGAGCAGCGGAGATGCGGTCGCCCTCCTTATAATGCTCTATTCCCTCCCCCACGGCAACAACCGCGCCGGCAACTTCGTGGCCTAAGACCAGAGGCGCCTTATGCAGGCGATACCATTCCAGCAAATCGCTGCCACAGATGCCGCTGGCTTCTATTCGTACCAACAGTTCACCGGGGCCAATTTGCGGCGTGGGCATCTCCTCCAGTCGTATATCGTTATTGTTGTAATACATTGCTGCACGCATAGTACTTCCTCCTCAACGGAGTTCTTTTTCAACGACATATATTTCTCAAGCTTGTTTGCGACTAGGTCGACTCCATATAAAATTCTGTGCGTATCTGAAATCGTCAAAGGCAATTTGTGTAAGCGCCAAACCCAAACCAGGTACACACTGTTGTGCGGAGTTGAATTAACTCACAACATTTGTAAACCTGCGTTACTTCCGCAATTCCATGAAGAAATAGGGCCATCCTAATACTTTTCTTGCAAGCGCATGCTTAAATCCGGCTTCTTTTGCAACAGATTCGGCTTCTTTTCGCGATAGGCTCTGTTTGAAGGCAATTCTGTGGAGATACCATTTCATGAATCGATCCCAAACATACCATGCAGTAAACCTCCTTGCGAATCGAAATATCTCCCCATCTGTGGAGTCCCCATCTTTTTCTCCAATGAAAGCAAATCCATGTGGCATAAGCACACGCCGTATCTCTTGCAAGCCTCTCTTTGCGTCTGGCCAATGCGTGATTGAGGCCAAACTAATAACGATATCAAACGAGGCATCCTTGAATGGAAGATCCATAGAATTACCTTGTCTAAAAATACAGTTTTGAATTTGCTTGTGAATTTGCAAGCGATTTGCGGACCGCACTTGTGTTGGCGAGTAGTCAATCCCGACAACCGACACCGTTGGATTTTCTTGGGCTAATGCAAGTGTTATGAAACCGGGGCCTGATCCTACATCTAAGATTCGTGCATTTTTTGGAGGTTGAATTGCACTTATAAAAAGTTGGTACAATTCTGATGCTGCTTTGAGTATCAATCGATTGTAAAGAGGGCCTTGAATTATATCCCAGGCCCACCGCGCATCAAGAAAGCGTTTCAGAAATCCTTGTTTTTTACTGACAGAATTCATTCTACTGATTTTTCACAGGTCTACTCCAGGCTTAAGCAAATATGCACTACTATGGGTTTTCACTTCTTCACGCTCTGGTATAATTCCTGAGCCTCTTTTGGGGTGGCATTTTCGTGAATAATAGAGTATATCACATTGAACTTATGCCGTGATTATTTACTACACCACGGCTTCTAACCACTTCTCATTCTGAATCACTACTGTGGGATTTTGGTTTTCTTTGGGCACAGGAAGCCCCTTCTCCTTCAAGAAGTTAATGTGCTCCAGCATTCCCCACTTAGCTTTATAAAGGCAATCCTCTACTGAATGCCCAATACCAGTAAATCCCCCTAATTCAGGAGAGTAGAAGCCGAAGAAGTCTGGATCCTCAGTGGCTTCTATAACCAGAGAATATTTTAAATCGAGCATCTTAGCGTTACCTCTTTTCTTCCAAACCAGCAGCTTTCAAAATAGCATGACACGTGCCTGTTGGGACTTCCTTTGAACCATGATAATCCATTCGAATCAATCTATCCCAACCATGTTTGCCATAATATCGTATCGATCCTTTCTGCTTAATAAGTTTAAACCCATTTTGTTCTAGGATTCTAACTAATTTACTGAACTTTCACCCTTCTTCACGCTCTGGTATAATTCCTGAGCCTCTTTTGGGGTGGCATTTTCGTGAATAACAGAGCGTAAAGCCCTGGCCATTGCCACAGGGTAATCATTTTGCCAGATATTCCTTCCCAAATTCACACCTATGGCGCCATTTTGGAGACCATCATAGACAAACTCGAACACCTCAAGTTCTGTGTTCACCTTGGGCCCCCCTGCTATAACTACGGGGACAGGACAACCCCTCACTACCTTTTGAAAATCCTCGCACCAGTAGGTTTTTACTACACTTGCACCCAGCTCAGCAGCGATACGGCAGCATAGGGCGAGATACCGAGCATCGCGCTTTTCCAGTTCCTTGCCCACCGCAGTAACCGCCATTACCGGGATACCATACTTGCTGCCTTCGTTAACCAGGTTGGCTAGATTCAATAATGAATCATGCTCATAGTCAGTCCCCACAAAAATGGAAAGGCCTACAGCAGACACATTAAGGCGGATGGCTTCTTCCATAGAGGTGGTAATTCCTTCATGGGCAAGGTTTTCTCCCACCACGCTGGTGCCGCCAGACACTCTGAGAATGATTGGTTTGGAGTTACTAGGGTCTACCGATGAGCGCAATACCCCCCTGGTAATGAAAATCGCATCGATGTAAGGGAGAAGGGGCTCCAGAGTCTTACGCGGTTCCTCCAATTTACGAGTGGGGCCTTGAAAATATCCATGGTCGATAGGCAAGAATAGGCAGCGACCGTCCGGTTGAATTAGTCGTGCCAGGCGATTTTCCATTCCCCAATCCATGCTACTAAAACCTCCTCTGCTTATTCCTCCTAAAATTTAAAAATATTATATCACAAAAGAAAAAGGCACTTATCTTGTGATAGAATCTCAGAAGGCATCACTCCTCAGGTACTTTTATTTAAATTTCAAGTAAGGGAACAAAAGGAAATAAATGAAAATTACGCTGAAATCGTTGGGTGATATAGATAAAGAAACGATAGAGGAACTTAGGAATAGAATTAATGACATTTTCAATTGTCCTGTGGAAATAAGAGTAGGTTTTAGCGACCTGACTCATGCTTATAACCCAGAAAGGAAGCAATACCTCTCCTCAAAGTTGATTGCCTCCTTAAATGCCTTGAAGAAAGGGAGAGATGATAGAGTTGTAGGTATAACTGATGTTGACCTTTATGCTCCGAGGCTCAATTATGTCTTCGGTGAGGCTGACATTGTTTTCGGTACAGCAATTGTGTCTTTGTGTCGATTAAGACAGGGATATTATGGCTTACCACCTGACAAAAATCTGTTCTTGGAAAGAGCCACCAAGGAGATGGCTCATGAGCTGGGGCATACCTTTGGTCTGGGACATTGTCCCAACGCCAAGTGCGTCATGCACTTCTCTAATAGCTTGGCTGACACCGATTACAAGGAAGCAAACTTCTGTAATAAGTGTCACCCCAGATTGCAAATCTAATTAAAGGGTAATAAAAGTGGATGTACTGCCTACTTTAGTTGAAGCATTACTTAAATCTCAAGCTTATCCACATAAGCCTGAGAAGATAGAATTGGTCCAGACGCAAATGTCCTTTGTTTTCCTTACCGGCGGCTATGTATATAAGGTGAAAAAGCCGGTCAATTTGGGGTATTTGGATTACACTACTCTGGAGAAACGCCGCTTCTTCTGCCATCAAGAACTGGAATTAAATAGACGCCTCTGCCCCGATGCCTATTTAGCCGTGGTGCCGATTACTGAGAGCCGTCAGTTGGCAGCTATTAGTTATCATTTTGAAGGAGAGGGCAAACCAATAGAATATGCTGTCAAAATGAAGCAGTTACCCCAGGACCGTATGATGGATATGCTCCTGCCCCAAGGGCGAGTAACTCAGGAAATGATAGCGAGGGTGGCTCAAAAACTGGCAGCCTTCCACCAGAAGGCCAAAACAAGCTCAGAAATTGCTACCTTCGGCAAAGTGGGTACTATCCGCCAAAATACCGACGAGAACTTCGCTCAGACTGAGAAATATATTGACGTTTCTATTCCCAGACTATTTTACGACCACATTAAAAGGTACACTAATAATTTCATTAATGGCAACACAAGCCTATTCGATAAACGAGTAAAGGAAGGCAAGATAAGGGACTGCCACGGCGACCTTCACGCCGCTCATATTTGCTTTACCGATGATATTTGCATTTACGACTGCATTGAATTCAGCGATAGATTCAGGTATTCCGACGTGGCTTCAGAAATAGCCTTTCTGGCTATGGACCTGGATCGCTACCAGCGGGCTGACCTTTCCCAGCATTTAGTTAATACCTATGTAGGGCTGTCTAATGATAAGGAATTGCTGAAGTTGCTTAACTTCTACAAATGTTACCGAGCTTATGTCAGGGGCAAGGTGGAAAGTTTTAAGTTGGACGACCCCTATATTCCAGAGGAGGAGAAGGCACGGGTTTTGACCGTTGCCCAGAGGTATTTCCAGCTTGCAGAGTCGTATATAATGAAGGTTGATTGAAAATTATCAGGAATCTGTTAAGCGAAGCCACTAATATGGAAGGCTGTTTAAAAATGTAGTTGCCCAATTTGTTGGGCGATTATGCCTGATGAATCAGGTAACTGCAAAATCCGGGGTGAAGGGCTTCCAAAACGCCCAAAATTGAACAGAGAATCGAAATTAAACAGCCTAATATGAAGGAGAGGGGTAGAATATGTTAAGGCATTTTACATTGGAATATTGGGTGGATGAGGGGTGGCATGTTGGGAGGCTAAAAGAAGTTCCGGGTGTATTTAGTCAGGGCGAATCTCTGGAAGAATTAGAAGAGGATATCCGGGATGCCTACCACTTGATGGTTGAAGAGGAGATTCCACCCCGGATTACAGCCAAAACGAAAGAAATAGGTATAGAGGTGTGAAACATAATCACCTATGAAAAAACATGATAAGGTAAATATATGAACGTTGAGCAGTGGATTTCATGTATCTCAGCAGCCTATAAGATAGCAGGGGAGACATTCTCACCTCACAAAAAAGAAATACTTTTGGGAGCATTACCTAAAGACAATCTAAACATAAATCAAGATACTAAAAATATTATTGATGAGGCTGTGGAGTTAGTTACTCGTTACTTCTTTAAGAAGGTTACCCTTGGAGAAACATTTGGTCCTATTACAAGGGTTGAGCAGAGATTTGGACATTCTCTTGAGGCTAACTATGAAACATCAGGCGGTCCATTTATAGATATGGCCAAAACCTACTGGACCTACAACCTTGAAATGCAGGACCTTTCCCCGGAATGTGCTAATCTTGTGTTATCTCATGTCTTGTTTCAGGTTAACGGAGATATAGCAAGTGTGTTTTTCCCTACTCCAGGCCCCGCGATAATTTGGGTAAGACAACGGAGGGAAATGCAGCGGCAGTTGCTAGAGGAATACGTCCCAGAAATGGATATTGCTGCTTTCCTGGACAATAACCCTATTTTGGGCACTTCGAAGGGACGCATTGCTGAAACAGTATTTAATGAGAAGGTCTGGGTAAGATGCCCAAACCCCAGTTGTTTGAGATTTCTGAAAATACCTAATACAGTCAAACGACTAGAAATCACTTGCCCAAAGTGTAAGAAGTCATTCCTATTCCCCGCAGAAGAACTCAATTGGTTGAGCCATCTGGAACCCGCTCTCCATCCTGCACCACGCAAAATCAAAGAATTAGAAAACCTACGTCAGCTTTGGAATATCCCTGATGAAGTATTTGCAATGGGAATTACGGGTACAGATTGGGCAACTGAGCAGATTCAAAGGAAGCTTTATGAGGTGGTGAAACAAATCAATCCTAGAGCTTCTGATAAAGAGATATTTAGAGAAATAATTATGTCGCGCACTAGAAGTCAAATACCATACGGTTTAGATATGAGCGAGGAGGAGGTAGACAAAACAGTAGAATCAATAAACTCAATAGATGATTTAGTTAACTTTGTTTTATCAAAAGAAAGTGAGGAACCACCCTGGCCAGACCCACTTGGAATTAAAAGTAGAGTTGAAGAAATATTAAGGAGTTAGGCTTCAGAACAAAAGAAGAGGGCGACAAATTGAAAGAACCATTTGTGAAATTCATAGAAGGCAAGTTGGGGGATGACTTTCTACTTATCACCTGCGGGCTTCCCTGTACTGCAAAGACTCCCAGTGGTGAGAAGATTTCGAAAATTAAAGGCTATCCCATCCTCAGGACTGACCTTATTAGAAGAGACTTGCTCCCGGATGAAGATATATTCGATGAGAAGGTTGCCGCGGATATGGATAAACGCACGAAGGTCTATGACGAGATGTTCAGGCAGGCAGACGAGATTCTTAAGAGAGGCGATGGCGTGATACTTGATGCCACCTTTATTATTCAGTCGCTGAGAAGGCGCGCTGCTGAAATAGCCGCCAGATATAATAAAACCTTCGTTATCCTTCAAACCCAGTGCCCGCAGGAAGTTGCCATCGCACGGATACTAAGGCGTTCTAGAAAGGACTATGAATCAAATGCCCTCACTGAAAGAGCTTATCTCAATAACAAGAGGGACTTCGAGGAAGTGGACCTGGATGACTTAAAGCAGTTGAATCCCAATCTCAACATCATCCATCTTATAGTTGATACTCAATACGACCAGTTCGAAAATTGGTGCATCATCGGCATGGAAAAGAGATAGGAATGAAAATAGATTTACACATCCACACCAAGACCTGCTCGGATGGCAACCTCCCCATTGAAGAGGTTTTTAGGGAAGCGAAAAAAAGAAACATCGACTTAATGTCTACGACCGACCACGATTGTATAGACTGCCAGGAAAGAGCTATCGCCCTGGCAAGGGAATATGGCATATCTTACATCACGGGGGTGGAATTAAACGTAACGTTCCATTACTCTGAAGAGGATAAAGACGCTTCCCTGGACTTTCTGGGATACCAATTTGATATCAATAATCCAGAATTAAAGAGCAAGCTTCAATTGATAAAAGCACACAGGGAAAGAAGGGCATACCAGATTCTAGAGAAACTGAATGCCGAGTTTGATAAAGAGGGCGTTGAAAGGTTAACTGAGAAGGATATCAATAATATACAGGACAGTGTTAACGGTGCGTTCGGACGACCCCACATAGCTAACTATTTGATAGAGAAGGGAATTGTGCAGAATATGCATGAAGCTTTCGACAGGTATCTGGTCAAGTGTGATATCCCCAAGTATCCGCTATCGCTTGCCGAAGCGTCAAGTCTTCTCAGAAACGCCGGCGGTATACTGGTACATGCACACCCCAATGACCCTAATGGAGTATCCCTGGCTAGCATAACGCATGATTTAGATGAGCAAACTAAGATTATAGGGAAATATATGCTAGAATACGTCGATGGTGTCGAGTGCTGGCATTCAAGGCACGACGAGAAGACCACAGCACACTACATCGAGTTCGCCAGTAAGCATAGCCTAGTCATGACAGGGGGCAGCGATTGTCACCAGAAACCGATTATTATGGGCACGGTGAACATACCTGATTGGGTTGCTGGGCAGTTTGAACGATAGGCAAAACGAAGGAGATAATCTAAAACAAGCTATGAAGATGAAAAACTACGATATCAAAGATCCCTCGCTGGCTGAAGAAGGCAAGCTTCGCATCGAATGGGCTGGCAAGGAAATGCCAGTAATAAAGTCAATACAGCAAAGATTTGCCAAGGAAAAACCACTGGCAGGAATCCGGATTTCCGCCTGCCTGCACGTCACCACGGAGACGGCCAATCTGGCTTTAACGTTGAGGGAAGGCGGGGCTGATTTAGTTGTGTGTGCCTCCAATCCTCTGAGCACGCAGGACGATGTGGCAGCCGCCTTAATTGAACATGACATTCCTGTCAACGCCATAAAGGGAGAAAACAATGAAACCTATTATCGGCACATCATCACTGCCATAGAGCATAAGCCGCAGATTACGCTGGACGATGGTGCTGATTTGGTCTCCACCCTTCACAAGGAATATACCGAACTCACTAGCGACGTCATCGGCGGCACCGAGGAGACCACCACGGGAGTTATCAGGCTGAGAAACATGGCGGGTGCAGGAAAGTTGAACTATCCCGTCATCGCAGTAAATGACGCCCAAACCAAACATTTCTTCGATAATCGCTATGGTACGGGTCAGAGCACCATCGATGGCATTACCAGAGCCACCAACATATTATGGGCGGGGAGGAAGGTGGTCGTCTGCGGTTATGGCTGGTGTAGTAAAGGAATAGCCAGGCGCGCTCAGGGACTGGGAGCAAGGGTTATCGTTACCGAGGTCAATCCTATCCCAGCTCTGGAGGCAGTCATGGATGGTTACCAGGTTATGCCTTTAGTCGATGCCTGTGAGATAGGAGAGGTTTTCATCACTGCCACCGGGGATGCCAGCGTGCTGGATAAAACGCACTTCATGCATATGAGGGATGGAGCTATCCTGGCCAACAGCGGTCATTTCAACGTGGAGATAAATGTACCGGCGCTGGAAAGCCTGGCAAAATCGAAAAGGCGGGTACGCCCCTTTGTTGACGAATATACTATGGTGGATGGGAGGCGTATCCACTTACTGGGCGAGGGTAGGCTTATTAACCTGGCTGCTGCCGAAGGACATCCCGCCAGCGTTATGGATATGAGCTTTGCTAATCAAGCTCTATGCGTAGAATATCTGGCGAAGGAAAGAGGAAAGCTCAAGCCTGATGTTTATCCTGTGCCTGAGGAAATCGACAAGGAGGTAGGCAGGTTGAAGCTGGCTTCCATGAACATTAAAATCGACTCCCTGACTCAGGAACAGAAAAACTACCTGGGAAGCTGGGAGTCGGGAACGTAAATCTAAAATGCAAAATGCAAAATGCAAAATGCAAAAGTACGGAACAAAAATAAAAAGTTTGAAATTTGAATTGTACCTGTTTAGTCATTCCCTGTGTCACCCTGAGCGAGGCGAAGGGTCTCCAAGATTCTTTGGTCACTGCGCTCCCTCAGAATGACAGTGGGTAAATAGTTACTTTGGATTTTGAATTTGTTTAGAGATTCGAAATTAGAATTTCCCTGAAGGGGGTAAAAATGCCAAACAGCTTTAATCACTTAGATTTATATTTAGCCACGTCGGAGTCCGTCACAGAGGGGCATCCCGATAAATTATGCGACCAAATCTCCGATGCCATCCTCGATGCCATATTAGCCAAAGACCCCTTTGCCCATGTTGCCTGTGAAGTTTCTGTCACCGTGGGGGTAATAGTGGTCATGGGTGAGATTACCTGCGATTGCTATGTGGAGGTTCCAGATATTGTGCGTCAGGTAATCAAAGAAGCAGGTTACACCCAACCTGAATATGGCTTTGATTACCAGAGCTGTGGCGTACTCACCACTATTAAGGGGCAATCTAGTGATATCGCCGCTGGTGTTAACCAATCCCTAGAGATGAGAATGGGGGAAGCAACCAGCGAAATCATGGACAAAACCGGTGCTGGTGACCAGGGAATGATGGCTGGCTTTGCCTGCAATGAGACACCTGAGCTTATGCCTTTGCCTATTGCGCTAGCGCACAAGCTATGTCAGCGTCTAGCTCGGGTGAGGAAAGATAAAATCGTACCTTATCTCCGCCCTGATGGTAAATCTCAGGTGACTATTGAGTACAGCCATGGTGTGCCAAAGAGAGTCGTCTGCGTTGTTCTTGGCGCTCAACATGACCCTGGGGTAAAACGTGATGTCATTGAACATGATCTGATAGAGCAAGTAATCAGGAAAGTCATTCCCGCCAATTTAATAGATAATGAGACTAAATTTTATATCAACAGCGCAGGACAGTTCGTTATCGGCGGGCCCGTGAGTGATACCGGCTTCACGGGACGTAAAATAATAGCTGATACCTACGGCAGTGCCTGCCGCCATGGTGGAGGCTGCTTTTCAGGTAAAGACCCGACTAAAGTAGACCGTTCTGCTGCTTACATGGCCAGGTATACTGCTAAAAATGTAGTAGCCGCTGGGCTTGCCGATTACATTGAGCTTCAAGTTGCCTATACTATTGGAAAGGCTCATCCCTTATCATTCTCTATAGAGACATTCGGCACGGGGAAAGTTCCCGACGAAGTTATACTGAAGCTAATTAACAAGCACTTCGACTTCCGTCCCGAAGCTATCATAAAGACCTTGAACTTGCGCCGCCCCATTTACCGCCAGACTGCCACTTACGGACACTTCGGCAGAGAGGATCTCGACCTCCCCTGGGAGAAAACAGATAAAGCCGAGATGTTGAGAGAAGAAGCGGGGTTGTAGAAGCGCGAAAGCCAAAACAAATTGAGAGTCCTTTTAGCACCACATCCTAACTAAACAATTCGTCAGAACGTTCAGCAAGTGGGGTATTCTTGAGCTTGAAACAGGCTTGTCACTGAGAGAGTCCTTGGAGTAATATTGTGTGGGGCGGCAAAGATTTAATACAGGTTGGGAAGCGTAAGCGGTGGCGTGAGTCTGGTGGTTGGTGAAAGTAGATTATGCCGAGTCAGGAGGTGATCTATATTTGAGAATTTGCCGGAAATAACAGTGGATATTGTGACGAGTTCAATTAAGGAGGATTGGCCTGAGATTGAAAGGTTGATGGATGGGTGCCTCAGGCAGTTTAGTGGTTCGCCGAAACTGGCGTTCGATTGCATTTGTGCTGGTTTAATGCGGCCTGAGGATAGTGCTTTAAGTGAGTCGATTTGGGAGCTTGTTAAGTCTGAGGCTGATAATTTGGTGGATGAGATGGGTATGGGTGAGCATATCGCTTGGGGGTGCTCTTTTCATAGCTTATTAGGAATCTTGGTGGTTCTGCGACTTATTGACAAGAGCCTTGCCCGTATGAATACTGGAGAAGAAAAGAAAGTCATAAGAGAATACCTGGGAGGTCTGCTTAGGTCTGACCTCAGGGAACAAGTGTTGCAAACCTTGTTGGAAGACAATATCGATATAGCTCGATGGGCAAAAAATATGGAATTCCTAAAAGGAGGGGGGGGCTACACTCAAGCGATGCGAGAATTTTTAGGCATGGAAGGAGTTGACCCGTTAGTCGCAAGAATTAGCTGTGCTAAAATTCATTTGCCACTTATTTTCGGCGGTATAGAGAGTGATTGGTTTATAGCAGGCTATCCTGATGTCGTCAATTATTTCTTTCCATCAGCCGACGGGCTTTACGTCGAACCAAAAGCTGTGGAGCGAACAGAAGGAGAACTACTGTATCGCAAGTTGATGGAATCACAGGAATGGCTACACACCGATGAATTGAACTCGGTAGAATTTTTGTTATATTTGAAGCGTTATTATAAGGATGAACTTAAGAAAAGATTTTCTCTTGCCACTGAATAAGCTTCAGCTATTTTGGGGCATCCCTATCATCGTTCGCTAGCGTCGTTGTAATTGTCAATTCTCACGGTAAATTGCCAGTTTTAGCATAAAATTCTCACCGTAATTTTCCACCCCAATTCTCAAAAGAAATTGCTACCCCTGACCTCGGATTAATTACCCCCTTGGCAGTAAGACAGTCAGTTGTAGGTAGTGACCTTTAATGCTACAATCTCTTGCAACGACACACGGACTTGAGGTCATTGTAGTGGACGACCAATCACACGCGCAGCATATCAAGGAGACCCTCGAATCCTTTCTTGAAATGTTTAACGAGTATGCCAAAGAAGTGTATGGTGACCAACGGCGTGACCGTCTCGATGAGCTTCGGACTAAGCTTCAGCAACAGGCACCGAAAGTAACCAGTTGTTTTTTGGAAATTTTAGGTGATGCCGCTTTTGCCTTTGGACCGGATTGGCAAAGGTCGATGCTATCTCGTAGGGACTTACTCTCCGCTTCGTTGCTCGGCGGAAACAATGAATTGCCGCACAATTTTCGCAATTATGAAGCGCTCGTTACATCCGCATTGAATAAGGCTATAGGGACTATTAAAGCAGGCCTTTGGCCACCAAAGGAGCCCACGCCTGTTCTTGTAATTAAGGATGATGAACTTAGGTCTCGCTGTTCCGACCTACTGAAGGCTCCGGGTAATTATGACCGTGTAATCCGAGAAGCGACTACGGTCTTAGAAAACCGCCTTCGGAATAAGCCCTCACACGAGTTATTGGCTCGGCTGATTCCAAATGCCGCTGACCAGACTGGAGATAATCTCGTCAACAAGCTATTATCGCCAAAAAATCCCACATTGGTCATCAGTAGTGAAAAACAAAAGCAACTTGCTTTTTACCGAATAATGCTTGGCGTGGTTTCTTACCTACGAAATCCCTATCACCACAATCTTGACCCTTACACGGAATGGTCGTGGGCATGGTCTACTGTTGGATTCATTGATAGATTATTGTCCGATATCGAGATTTGTGTGGTCCCAAAGTAGATTAGGCCCAAAATACTAATCTAATGACTGCACAAAAAGCCATTTTGTTCACTAGTATCTGACTATTTATCTCATGCCTCCAAATAAATCACGTCCTCTAACTCTTTGAAATGAGCATCAGAGGTCACCACAGGGCAAGCTTCCTTCGTTGCTGTAGCATAAACGATGGCATCAGCCATAGGTAAAGTGAATTTTAAGCTGATTTCAGCGGCTAAAAGGGCGATTTCCTCGCTCAAAGGCACTATTTTGGTTTTCATTATTTGAGCAACCACTAAGAGAGCCTCTTCTTCTCTGCGCTCTCGCCTCCGCTAAACATCAATTTATTCTTATCCATAAGGTTGTTCTTTCTCCTTCTAGTTCTTATAATTTGGTTATAAGGCTGTTTAATTTTGATTTCTCGTTCAATTTTGTGCATTTTGGAAGTCCTTCACCCCTAAATTTTCGTAGTTGCCTGATTCATCAGGCAGAATTGCCCAATAAATTGGGCAACTACATTGTTAAATGGCCTCGTTATATATGAGCAAGGAGGGCAGAGCAAATGAAGGGGGCTTTTGGTAGGTGGCTTCTGTTGGGTGGCAGCCTATGCCTTAAGAAGGCTTGTCGGTAAATAGATACCAATGGCAATTACTGCTATACTTTGGGCAAGCGAGTTCAATTATGCCTGAAACTGCAATCAAGTTTGGCACTGATGGGTGGAGGGGGATTATTGCCGAGGATTTTACCTTCGACAATGTGCGCATCTGCGCTCAGGGGGTAGCAGATTACCTCAAGCAAAGTGGGCTTAGTGAACGTGGGTTAGTTATTGGCTACGACACGCGCTTTGCCTCTGAAGATTTTGCTGCTGCTGCCGCCGAGGTGCTCGCTGGCAATGGCATCAAAGTCCACCTGTGCCTTAAGCCAGCCCCTACCCCGGTGGTAAGCTATGCCATTCTCGTAACCAAAGCCGCTGGAGCCATTATCATCACCGCCAGTCACAATCCAGGTTCATGGAACGGACTCAAATACAAGTCTCAAGAAGGCGCCAGCGCTTCAGACGAGATCACTGGCGAAATAGAAAAAAACATTCATCAACTAACGTCGGCTAAAGGAAGAGGCACGGAGAAGAGCGTAAAAAGGTTAGACATTGATAAAGCCTCAAAGAAAGGACTCGTTGATTACCTTGACCCTGACCCCGCCTATTTCAGACACTTAAACCTGCTTGTTGATGTAGAAGAGCTACGCTGCCATGAATTAAATGTAATTGTTGATTCCATGTACGGTGCCGGCTCTGGGTATTTTAAGACGCTGCTTCAGGATGGGAATAGCAAAGTTACCGAAATTAACGCTGAAAGAAATCCCTTATTCCCCGGAATCCAGCCAGAGCCAATTGCCAAAAACCTGGTCAGGCTCTCCCAATTGGTTGTGGAGCAGAAGGCAGACATTGGGTTTGCCACCGATGGCGATTCCGACCGCATTGGCATCATAGATGAGAACGGAAACTTTCTCAATCAGCATCAGGTCTTCGCCTTGCTGTGTCTTTACTTCCTGGAAATTTGGGGGGAGCAAGGTGCCATAGTCAAAACACTGACTTCCACCAATATGCTCTCCCGTTTAGGGGAGATTTTTGGTGTTCCCGTCTACGAAACGCCCGTGGGTTTTAAGTGGGTTGCCCCTTTGATGATACGCGAAAATGCCTTCATTGGTGGTGAGGAAAGTGGTGGCTATGGCTTCCGTGGCCATATTCCCGAGAGAGATGCTATCCTCGCCGGGCTTTATTTCCTCGACTTTATGGTAAAGATGGGCAAAACGCCGTCTCAATTACTGGACTATCTCTATAGCAAAGTTGGGCCTCACTATTATGACCGTATTGACGCTCATATTTCCAAGAGCCAGCGCCAGGCAATTATGAACCGCCTCGCTTCTGCATCCCCGGACACTATAGCAGGCATCAAGGTGACCAAAGCCGATACCACCGATGGGTTTCGGTTCTTCCTTGCTGATGAGTCATGGTTGCTTATTCGCTTTTCTGGTACAGAGCCACTGGTTCGCATTTATGCCGAAGCTGGAAGCATGGAAGAGGTAAGAAACCTGCTGGATGAAGGCAAAAGGATAACAGGTATTTAGATGATGATAAACCTTGATAACCAGGAGATATATAAGCAATATGACCCAGGTGGGATGCTGGCTCACCTGCACTATTTGCCTCAGCAGTGCCGCCAAGCCTGGGAGAAAGCCAAAGATTTTGTCCTGCCGACTGATTTCAAGGACATTAACAAGGTAGTCATTTGTGGCATGGGAGGTTCGGCTATCGGCGGCGACTTGCTGCGCAGCTTAACTTCTAATTTAAGCAAGCCCATAATTTTCGTAAATAGGGAGTATGAGTTGCCAGCCTTCGTGGATTCTCAAACGCTGGTCGTTACCTCGAGCTACTCGGGGAACACCGAGGAAACACTGTCCTCCTTTGCCCATGCCCTGGATACAAATTGCAAGAAACTCGCCATTACCACCAATGGCAAATTGAAAAGTCTGGCAGAGGAAAAAGGAGTGCCCGTTTTCACCATAAATTACTCCGCTCAGCCTCGCGCTGCACTGGGATACAGTTTCATTTCCCTGCTTGCTCTGCTGAGCAAACTGGGTTTCCTGAAGGACAAATCGGCTGAGGTAGAGGGCATGGCTCAAACGCTCGAAGCTCTTTTAGAAAAGCTAATAGAAAACACACCTACGCCTCTCAATCCAGCCAAACAATTAGCCCATAAACTTTTTGGCAAGCTGATAGTCATCTATGGCGCTGGCATACTTTCTCCCGTAGCCCGTCGCTGGAAAGGGCAATTCAACGAGAATAGCAAAGCTTGGGCTTTCTATGAGACCTTCTCTGAACTTAATCACAATGCTGTGGTGGGCTATGAGTTCCCCAGAGAAATGGCAGATAGAATATATGTGATTTTGCTTCGTTCGACATTGCTGCACCCCAGGATACTGGCTCGGTATCAAGTGACCTGTGAGATTCTGGAAAAGGCTGGCGTGGGACACGAGATTATTGATAGTCAGGGTGAAGGTGATTTGACTCAAATGATGAGACTTGTCTCTCTCGGCGACTGGGTTAGCTACTATCTAGCTATGTTGTACCAAACTGACCCCTCGCCGGTGAAGATGATTGACTATCTGAAAAGGCGATTAAGTGAAGTTAACCCCTGAGCGCCACCTCTTACAGCCCTCTGAGGAATTCAGGGCGAAGCAGAGAAACATCCTTCCTGGCTAGAACTTTTCCCAATTCTTTTATCATCCTCTCTTTATCATGTGGCAATCTGCCACGAATTGAAAGGTAGTTCGAGGCATGCATTGAACTGAAAAAGCAGTTAGTAAAACTCGAATTTTCTATAATCACTTTTAGTTCCTGGAGAGATTCGAAGGGAGAAACGGGATGAAAATCACCTCTGCGCCAATCTTCATATAAAGGAGTGTTGGGGACCAGAGTCAAGGTCAGCGCTCCAGCGTAATCTGGATCAATATCGGTCAGAACCTTCGCCGTCTCCAGCGCATGTTTTTCGCTTCCCTCAACTCCACCAAGCCCCAAAATAACCGTGACCGAAGATGTAATCCCTGCTTCCCTGATTTTCCTGCCAGCCTCCACCATCTGATAGGATTCCACACCTTTGTGAACCCTCTCCAGCACCTCGTCATCGCCGCTCTCAAGCCCCATGTAAAGGATGCCCAGCTTGAGTTCCTTGAGGCTTTTAAGCTCGTCTAGACTTCTTCGCAGAATGTCCTGGGCGGTAGCATAGATGCCGATCCTCTCCAATTTGGGAAATTTCTCATTTAGATACTCCAAAGTCTCCTTTAACCTGGGAAAGGGATAAACCAGGGCATCACCATCCTGGAGAAATATTCTCTTTCCGTCCCAATCTCGGGCTATGACGTATACTATGTCTGGAATGCCAGGCAGGCGGATGCCACTCATGGTATACAAAGCCAGTGCATCGATCTCCCTTTTCACTTCATCAATATCCCTTACCTTGAGTTTCGAGCCGTAATAACCACAGAAGGTGCAGGTATTGTTGGAGCAGCCGCCGGTCAAGGGAAGGTAATAGCTTCTCCCTTCACTGGGAGGGCGGATGATGTTTGGCCTTTCAAAGGACATACTCGTTTTTTTTCTTCCTTATTGGCGGAAAGATAGCAACTAATATTGGGTGGCGGAGGGAGTGGGATTTGAACCCACGACCCCGATCACTCGGAGTAAGCGCTTAGCAGGCGCCCGCACTAGACCACTATGCGATCCCTCCATTTTTGTGAGTCTGATTTATTATGCCACATATAAGTTAAATCGGAAAATGTTGTCGTGAATAAACCAACAAAAATAAAACCCTGCACGAATAGCAAACCATATTGCTGCTGAAGTTATTGCACTCAGTAATTGAGGTTAGACGAGCAAAAGACTCTAGCTGTTGTTTATCCGCTTTGTTAAGTAATGTCAAAACATTATATGCATTACCTTATTGTGAACATCGCAGTTGATTCAGTATCATTAAGCAGTATCATACTTTGAGTCTATCTGGTTTGCTTATATCCTGCTAAAAGTCTCCTTAACACCGCTTCTTGTGCTTCTCTTGGATTCTCCAGCGATTGCCACCACGGCCTGAGAAATTCGTCCAACACTTTCATAACCCCAACATACTCAACGACGTGGGTGAGAGAGGATGCATAGTTAACTGCAGAATCCCTTATATCCCCCTCTTGGCGAAGGGAATTATAGAAAGGGGAAATTCACCCTTCCCCCTCTCTCTTCAAGGGAGAGGAGATTTATAATACATCGGGTGATTATCCTGCGGCAGCAACTGGGGAAAGTAAGGTATAAGATACCAATGGGCTAGTTCTTATTTGCCGATGATTCCCTCATTTGTCGGTCAGTTTCCCCGAAATCATAGGCAGCAATAACTAAATCGACCAGATACCAAATCCCAGCACCACCCACGGTTATCAACTTTACAACACCCCACCCCACTTGCCCTTTGTAAAAGCGGTCTACACCTAAATAGCCAGCTAAGAAGGATATTACGAGCACGGTTAGCCGTCGCCTCCACTCATCCCTTTGTTCCATTTTACACCTCCCTTCTTGTTTTCTTGCTATATTCAGCTATCCTGGAAATACTGTATGTCCCCCCATATGTACTAATCGTTAATCTGCTTTTATGGTGTAATTACACTCTACACTGTCACCAGCTCTTTTTCAATACGTTGTTTCCATTCACTTTCAAGCTCTAAGTGGTAAATCCAACTCTGCTCTAACTTAATCGCTCCATGATGACTCTCTATCAGTAAATTGAAAATCTCATCTTAAGTAGCTATTCCCTTTTTCAGGTTTAAGAAGTCTAGATTGTATTCCTCAATCAGCCCTTTATCAGCAAAGCTAAAATACCGATTATCTCCTATGATGATGTGGTCCAGGACCTTTAGCTGCATAATAATGCCAGCAAAGACTAAATCCTGAGTGATTTGTTTATCGTTATCACTGGGTTCAGGATTTCCTGAAGGGTGATTGTGGGCGAAAATTAAAGCAGCAGCATTATATTTGATAGAACTCCGAATAATTTCTCGGGGATAAACAGCGCTGGCATTCAATGTTCCTTCAAAGAGATTCTCTACTTCAATAACTCGATTTTGAGTATCCAGAAACATGATTTTGAAGGTCTCTTTTGGAAGGTCTCTCATTGAAAGGTATAAATAATCAAAGGCTTCTTTTGAGGATTTGAAGAAGGGATTTTTCAGAATTTTCTCCTTGAGAAACTCCTGAGTTACCTCTTGTATAAATTTAATTCCGAAGATATTAGCTGGGCCAATTCCCTTGATTTGTTGTAGGTCTTCTGGAGAAGCTTGTAGAACTCCCCGCAGGGTTTTGAATTTTTTTAGCGCTTCCTTAGACTGTTGCTTACAATCCTTGCGGGGGGACCCTAAAGTGAGCAACAGCTCTACAATCTCATAATCGTGGAAGCCTTTGATTCCGGACTTAAGAAACTTTTGCCGTAACCTTTCTCTATGCCCTTCTTGGCTTTTAACTTCCATGATTTTAGTTGTCTTAAATTATATACTTTAACTATAATTAGGGAAATTCCTTGAATTATAATTGGTGAACTATGCCACGCTATTTTATTTGGACTATTGGTTGCCAGATGAACAAGGCTGAATCGCAGCAGGTAGCCTGCTATCTGGATTCCATTGGTTACCAAAATGCGACTTCCTTTCAGGAAGCTGACTTGGTAGTACTCAATACCTGCGTGGTGAGGCAAAAGGCTGAGGATAAAGTCTTGGGCACTCTGGGTCTATTGAAGGGGTTGAAGAGGGAACGCCCTAATCTCCATATACTGGTTACTGGCTGCTTTGTCGATTCCGATATTGAAGGATTGCAAAGGCGATTTCCTCATGTTGACTTTTTCTTCAAACCCGGAGCTTACTCTGAGATGGTCAGTTGGGCTCAAGGGCAAGGTATTTCTGCTGGTGAGCAAGAATCGTCTCGCCAGCCCTTAACTGCATTCAAGACTTCGGTTCATTGCAAGGAGACTCCGAAGGCTCATTCTTCACCATGTGCTTTTGTTTGTATCATCCAGGGTTGCGATAATTTCTGCTCCTACTGCATTGTTCCTTATAGAAGGGGGAGAGAGGTAAGTCGCCTTGTGGAAGAGATAATCTGTGAAGTTGAGGGGTTGGTAAAGCGAGGGGCAAAAGAAGTAATTTTATTGGGGCAAAATGTTGATTCTTACGGGCATGATTTGCCTGAGCATCCTGACCTGGCTGACCTATTGACTAAGTTAAATAGCATTGATGGCTTAGTTAGAATTCGCTTTCTGACAAATTATCCCAGAGATATGAGCTTAAAACTTATCCAAGCTGTAGCTTCTCTGGACAAGGTTTGTGAGCACTTAGAGCTGCCTGTCCAGGCAGGTGACAATGGTATATTGAAAATTATGAGGCGAGGATATACTGTGGAACAATACAGAGAGCTTATCCATACTGTTAGACATCATATCTCTGAGGTAGCTTTGAGCACTGATATCATTGTCGGTTTTCCCGGAGAATCAGAGGAGCAATTTGAAAATACCTTTTCTCTTCTTAAGGAGCTGAGATTTGATGTGGTCCACGTGGCAGCCTATTCTCCTCGTTCGGGCACCATTGCCTGGCGTAAATATGAAGATACCGTTCTTGCGGAGATTAAAAAAACGAGGCTTAATAAAGTTGAAAAACTCCAGGAAAGCATAGCTTCCCAGATAAACTCCCAGCTCCAAGGCAAGGTAGTAGAAGTGCTGGTAGAAGGCAATAAGAAAGGAAAGTGGTATGGGCGCACCAGAAATGATAAACTGGTCTTCTTTGAAGATGCTGCTGATTGGCTGGGACTATTAGCCCGAGTTAAAATTGATAAAACCAGCCCCTGGGCGCTGCAGGGCAGGGTTAAACAATAAATGGTGACTAAACTAAAAAGCAAGAAAGGAGAAGTATAATGGAAAGCTTATTCCCAATTATCCTACTGGTAGTGATTTTTGTAGTGTTTTACTTTTTTATGCTCAGACCGCGACAGAAGCAACAAAAAGTGCACACGGAAATGATGAAGGAATTAAAAAAGGGACATAAAGTTATTACCAGCAGTGGAGTCTACGGACAAATTGAAAGTGTTCATGAGGATACTGTGATTCTGAAAATAGAATCTGGAGCGACTATGAAGGTGGCTAGGGACAGTATAGTCGGTAAGCAAGGTGACACAACGGTAAGTAAATAATATGCCAGTTTAAAACCTTTGTGGACGAGCTACTTGGGCGCAGCAGCAACTCCAAATGAGCAAACTCAGACAAGCTAAGGAAAAGATAGCCAAGCTAAAAAAGGAGCTTAATGCTATTATTGTAGCTCATAATTATCAACGACCTGAGGTTCAGGAGATCGCCGACTTTACCGGTGATTCTCTTGAACTGGCAAGAAAATGTGTTGGAATTAGGGCAGAACTGATTGTCTTCTGTGGTGTTCGTTTTATGGCTGAGACGGCAGCCATTCTTAATCCCTCTTCTACAGTGCTTTTGTCCCATCCTGATGCTGGCTGTCCTTTGGCGGATATGATTGACGTTGAAAAGCTGAGGCAATGGAAAGAGAAATATCCTAGAGCTGTAGTGGTAGCCTATGTTAATACTACGGCGATGATTAAGGCGGAAAGTGATATTTGTTGCACCTCAGCTAATGGGGTTGAGGTAGTAAATGCCGTGCCTGATGAGGAAATTCTTTTCATTCCTGATCAGAATCTAGGACATTATGTTTCCACTAAGACCAGTAAGAAGATGATTCTTTATCCCGGTTTCTGTGATACCCACACTAGGGTCACTGCTGAGGAAGTCAAGGTGGCTAAGCAGCATTATCCCCAGGCTAAGGTCTTAGTTCATCCCGAATGTCGTCCTGAAGTTGTAAACTTAGCTGATGCCGCACTGAGCACGTCACAAATGCTTCGCTATGCTAAGCAAAGCAATGAGAAAACCTTCCTCATTGGCACAGAGGAGGGAATGATGTATCCCTTAAGGAAGCAAAATCCCGAAAAAGAATTTCACCTCGTCTCGGAGAGCTTTATCTGCCCTGACATGAAGAAAACAACGCTGGAAACGGTTATTAAAGCCATGGAGACAAGGACTAACGTGGTCACCATCCCTGAAGAAATAAGGATAAGAGCCAAGCAGGCTATTGATAGGATGTTGGCCATAAGCTGAAGGGCGTAGTCCTGAAGCGAGGAGGCAAAGGGCTTGAAATGAATCATTATGACTATATCATAGTTGGCAGTGGCATTGCTGGCCTTTACACTGCCTTGCTCGCCATACAACGAGGCAGTGTCCTTATTTTAACCAAAGGCAGTATAGATGATTGCAACACCAGGTATGCGCAGGGCGGTATTGCTGCTGCTATAGGTAAAGATGATTCTCCTGAGCTTCACTTCAAGGATACTCTGGCTGCTGGAGATGGTTTATGCAATGCTGACGCAGTACGTATTTTGACTGACGAAGCTGCTGATTGCGTTGCTGATTTAATTGGATTTGGGGTCCCTTTCGATACATTAGATGGTGAAATTACTTTGACTAAAGAAGCAGCTCATAGCATCTCGCGCATTATCCACGCTGGTGGAGATGCTACAGGCGAGCATATTGAGGTTAACTTAAGTCGCCAGGTGCGCTCTAGCCCAATCAAGGTTCTAGAGCATTGTTTAGTCAGCGAAATTTTACTACAAAATGGTAAGGTGGAGGGTGTGAGAGCTCTTGATTGTCGGACTGGTTCTATAGAGGAATATGGCTGCAAATTCCTCATTTTAGCTACTGGCGGTGTGGGACGTCTGTTTAAATATAGTACTAACTCCGATGTGGTCACTGGAGATGGTATAGCTTTGGCTTTTGAGGCTAATGCTGAAATAAGTGATATGGAATTTTTCCAGTTTCATCCTACCGTTCTTCGTCTGCCTGGAGTAGCTCCTTTTCTTATCTCCGAGGCAGTGAGAGGGGAGGGCGGCATACTTAGGAATGTAGAAGGCTATCGATTTATGTTGGATTATGCTACTGAAGCTGAGCTGGCACCAAGGGATGTAGTAGCCAGGAGTATTGTTAATGAGATGAGGAAAACTCACAGGGATAGAGTATTTTTAGATGTCACCCATTTGCCACCTCGGTTAATTACCACCCGCTTTCCCCATATCTATCGCTTTTGCCTGGACCATGGCATTGATATCACTAAAGGGCTCATACCAGTAGCCCCAGCAGCCCATTATCTTATGGGAGGTGTGAAAGTTAATACTTGGGGGGAGACGAATATTTCAGGTTTGTTTGCTGCAGGTGAGACTGCTTGCACTGGGGTGCATGGCGCTAATAGGCTGGCATCAAATTCGCTGCTTGAATCAGTTGTTTTTGCTAAACGGATGGTGCAAAGAACCGAGATGGCTACCTCCCCTGTTAGTTACGAGGAGCAGAGCGACGAAGCAGTCTCTTGGCTTCTCCCTAAGCGTGAGCCATTGCCCACTGCACCGCTGCTTAATTTGCCCAACTTGCAGTCGTTTATGTGGGATAAGGTAGGTATTATTCGGTCTGGTGAAGGGCTTAATGAAGCAGCGAATATTTTGGCTACATGGCAGCATTTTTTACCTCAACCCACTGACCGTCCCTCTTACGAATTAAATAATTTGGTATTATGTGCCAGGCTCATGATTGAGGCTGCTTTGCTTCGAGAGGAGAGTCGTGGTGCCCATTTCCGTAGTGACTTTCCTCAATCTTCGCAAAAATGGCAACACCACATCGTTTTTAGAAAAAACCATGAAACTAATTGAAATTCAAATTAAAGACATTGTTGAACGTGCTTTGGCTGAAGACCTTGGTTGGGGTGATGTTACTACTGAGGCGTTGATATCAGGTGACCAATGGGGAACAGCCTCTATTGTAGCGAAATGCGAAGGTATTCTAGCGGGTGTGGGGGTAGCCAGGCAGGTTTTCTATCAAGTTGATTCAGGGTTAAAGGTAGATATTTCTCTTGGAGACGGGTCTAAATTGGAACCAGGCAGCATAATTGCTAAGGTGGAAGGTAATGTTGCTAGTATTCTTAAGGCAGAGAGGGTGGCTCTGAATTTTCTCCAGCGGCTAAGTGGCATTGCCTCAGAGACAAATCGCTATGTTGAGGTGGTTAAAGGATTGCCAGTGCGTATTATGGATACCAGAAAAACAACGCCGAGTTTAAGGTTATTAGAAAAATATGCTGTTAAGGTTGGCGGCGGAGAAAATCATCGCATGAACTTGGGCGATGGCATTCTCATCAAAGATAACCATTTGGTAGCACTTCGTAACTGTGGACTAAACCTCAAGGAAATTATAGCAGAAGCTCGACAAAACACTTCGCAGCGGCTAAAGATTGAGATGGAGGTCAAGACTGTGCTTGAGGCTGTAGAAGCTGCTGAAGCTGGAGCGGATATCATTATGCTGGACAACATGAATCTCAAGGATATGCGTGAGGCAGTAGGGAAAATTCACGGCCGTGCTTTAATTGAAGCCTCAGGAGGAATTACTCTGGATAAAGTTCGCGCTATAGCTGAAGTGGGTGTTGATTTCATCTCAATAGGCGCCCTTACCCATTCAGCTAAGGCTTTAGATATTAGTTTGGAGTTCACTATTTGAATTTGGTCTTCACTAGCGACGTCATTCAGTCAGCAGATATTTTTCTCAAGTCAATGATTCGGTAATCTAGGTTTTCATCTTCCACCCTTTGAGTTAACCCAGCAATGCTATCTTCAGCACAGATCACTAAGAAAGGCATCCCACAATAAGCTGCCTCTATAGCTGCTTCTTTAACACCGTAAAGATAATCAGGCTTCACTCCTATCTGCTTTAATGCGACCAAGGCTTCAATACCAATTGTCCCAATTAACTTTGCCTTAATCACTTCGTCTTTTAATCGAGCAATGTTAATGTTTCTGAAACCTCCCTCTCGCACATTAGGCACTTTGCCTATAGCTACCTTGCCTGTCTTTAGACTTATCACCCCTTCTATATTTGATACGCCGACATCCTCGCCTTTTTTAGCCTCAGATACAATTATCCCTTTAGCTCCCTCCTCACTTATAACATCGGAGGCGAATAGCAATCCATCCTTCATATATAGGGATGCAGGCTGGCCTATGGCTAAGTCACTATCAGCTATAGCGGTGGAAGTTACTATATCGCTTATTGCCTTGCTTACAAAGGAAGAATAACTTTGCAGCTGTCTGGTCATCCTTAAAATCCAATCTACGCCTTGTCGGGTTACTTTATATCTAGAGCGACCTTGGGAGCTAAGCCAGCCATCCTTTATCAATTCCTTAACATACTCCGAAACTGCTTGAGAGGTAATATCCAACTTTGTAGCGATATCTTTCTGTTGTATATTGGGTTGATTCGCTGCTACTTCCAGCAATATCTGAAATTTGGTAGCCAGGTTTTTACTTCGCAGTATTTCTACCATGTCAAATCATTATACCATAGTAATTTGACGCACACTCCTATATTTGATACAATAACTCCGCTGAGTAAGAGAGTGTGATATTGCTTAGCAGGAGGGAAGGTATGACACAAAAGCAAGCATTGTTGTGCCAGTGGTTCTTTCCCAGAGGAAGCTCTCCGTCAGCGTAAAGAGGCGTGGGGCTTGGTAGTGAAGTAAATTGCGTTGGCGCAGAGCAGTGGGAAGCCCTGAGCTCTTCGCTGATGATGTAAGGCTCCAAGGGAGTGGAGCAATAGAAATTCAACCTAAAGTTGAAGTGGAAGAGTAAGGGTGATAGCTAATTGAATAGTGGATATTCAAGAGCAGGCTTCAGATGTTGGAGCCTGCTCCCTTTATAGTTAGACATACCATTTTAGTACTTCGGCGGTTATTTAGATAGGTGGATGACAAAATTCAAGATAATGGTGAGCAAGATACTGATTAAGAGATATGTTAAATAGCCTGACAATAATTTTAGCTTATTCTGCTACCTTTGGTGCAATCCAGTCTGTATAATACTTAGCCAAAAAATAGGAAAGATGACCACATCATATAGTCGGGAGTTAATAGTAAGCATTCCACAGGGAACTTTGGTTGACATAGAAACTACTGGGCTTGATAAAAACCACGATGAGTTAGTGGTTTTTGGCTATATTCAAAGAAGTCATCTTGAGATAATATGCCGAACTTCCAGGGAAGAAGAACCGTTCCTTATTCAGATTGCCGAACTCGTTTCAAGGTTGCCCCAGCCAATTTATGCTTATAATCTCTCCTTCGAAAAAGAATTTCTCAAAGCTAAAGGAATGAATATAGAAGGAATAGACTTGTTTCAGCCCTGGAAAGAAAAAGCAGACCAACTTGGTCTCAAATGGCCTAAACTGGATGAATTGTTTTCACATGCAGAAGATTATTTCGGCGAAGTAGTAATGAGTGGCAAAGATGTCCCAGAGCTATGGAAGAAGTTTCTTTACACGGGAGACAAAATTTATTTACAGCAGATTATTCGCCACAACGAGTCTGACTTGCTCAGAGAGCTATATCTGTTAGTGTATTACCGAGACAGCTACAGGCTTTGAAGAAATTTGTATTTTCCCTTACCTTTATATCAATAGTTAGTTATCAAGATAGGGCAGCTTCCTAAGTGGTATAGTAAGAAAGTCTCCTGTTCTTGCAAGTAAGGATATTTGAAGTTTGCTGAGAGTAATGCCCCTTTAGTTGAAAGCATACTTCACGCTGAGAAACAAGTTCGATTAATGGCATTGACCTAGCAGGGAAAGAGATAGCAATGCCGGTATTGTTCAATTTGTCTTCTTACGCTTGAGCCGGAAAGCTAATCGAAAATACAAGGGTATGTTCCAAGGAGAGAATATCTGATGGCAAAAATACTTACTAATCCGCTATCGTTGAGGCGATTTTAATGTTATACAGCTTCACATTTCAGATTTTGCCCAGCCCTAACCCTAAAAGTAAATAACCATATCTTTGACAGCGCTTAAGTTGCTCATTACAATAAGCGCAAGCATGAATTTGCCAGGGCAGCTTTATAAGTTACAGCAGATTGATAGCGAACTTCAAAGAAAGCAGCAGTCGCTAAATGAGATTGAAAATCAACTCGACAACAAGGCTTTGGCAGCGGCTGAGTTTAAGCTTACTTCACAAAAACAACAATTGACAAATGTGAGGGGGGAGCAAAAGAGTGTCGAATGGGAGCTAAAGGAACTGCAAGGTAAGAGTAACTACCTCAACAGTAAACTTTATAATGGCACAGTAAAAAATCCTAAGGAGTTAATTAACCTTGAGAGTGAAGTCAAAAACTTTAAGAACAAAGTTAGGAGAAAAGAGGATGAGCTACTAGAATTGATGGGCCGGGTGGAAGAGGTAGAAGCGGAAGTAATGACTAACACCGAGGAGCTTCAGAAGTTGAGGCAGGAATGGCAACAAAGGCAAGAGTCGCTTAACCAAAAGAAAACTGAAATTGAAGCTGAGCTTATCAGTTTCAGCAAAAACCGCCGAGAACTAACACAACAAATTAACTCAGGAGCTCTTAAACTTTATGAGCAAATTAGGCTAGCAAGGGGGGGAGCCGTAGCCAAAGTAGAGCAAGGAAGATGCCAGGGATGCTATATCACCTTACCCATAAGCCAATGGCAAAAGGCTAAAGCTGGTGATTTAATCCAATGCAATAACTGCAGCCGAATATTGTATTTGGAATAACAAAGAAATTTGACCTTCGTCTTCATTAGCTATAAACTAAACCTGGGGCAAGCAAACCGGGTGACCGCTCTGTATTTAACTTACAGGGAGGAAAGTCCGAGCTCCACTGAGCAAGGTGCTGGGTAACACCCAGAAAGGGTAACCTTATGGAAAGTGCCACAGAAACATACCGCTCCATTCTCGTGGAGTAAGGGTGAAATGGTAAGGTAAGAGCTTACCAGCAGCTAGGTGACTAGTTGGCTGGGCAAACCCCACCTGGAGCAAGACCGAATAGAGGGGCGATTGAAGTGCTCGGCTGATGCCCCTGGGTTGGTCGCTTGACCCTGGTGGTAACATCAGGGCTAGATAGATGGTCACCGCTCCGTTTTGGAGTACAGAACTCGGCTTATAGGTTTACTTGCCCTACCTTCGCTACCCTTTTATGTCAATACCAAGACGAAAATATTCTTAAATTTTTATACTTGCTTAAGGATAGAGGTGAGGCTTAAGCCTTAACCAGAGGAGTATTTAAGGCAAAAGTAAGGGAGAAGATAATGTTTAAGCAGCCATGAGCAGGTTTGCATAAATTCTGGTTCTAACTGTAAAGTAGCAGCCTGTGGATAATTCGTCATCTCAAGTTCGTGATTTTATACTTTTCTGTGCCCAGAGACAGAGCCCAGAGTGGCCAGTTATTTATGATGAAATGACTAGGGTGGCAGGACAAAGACTGTTTCGCGGATTAGGCTATCCCGAATTAAAACAAATGGGGTTATCGTTTTCTCTATCTAATATGGACAAAACCATCCAATTGGTAAAACAAGTTACTTCTCAAGACTACCAAGTAAGTTGAAGTTATCCCTGAAGCTCCCTTACACGAAGTGATAGTATCTTTTTTCAAGCAATTACATAAGTTAAAAAAGGAGTTATGTTTTGAGGATAGGTGTGCTTTCTGATACCCATGTTAACTCTCTTGAGGACATTCCTAAAAAGATAATTGATTCTCTTTCTACAGTAGACTTGATAATCCATGCCGGAGATTTTACTACCCTAGAGGTGTTCAAAGGCCTGAAGCAACTGGGAGAGATGAAAGCAGTTCAAGGCAATATGGATTCAATTGAGCTAAAAAACATATTGCCTACAAAGATAATATTTAAAATAGAAGATAAAAAGATTGGCATCACCCATGGTTCAGGCAGCCCTTGGGGAATAGAGCACAGAGTAAGAAAAACATTTGACCAAGATCAAATAGCTGTCATCGTTTATGGTCATTCTCATCAGCCCCAAAACAAAGTCATAGAAGGCATTCTTTTCTTCAATCCAGGAGACGCAACAAATTCCTTTGGTATTCTCACAGTTGGAGAAGAAATCAAAGGAGAGATAATAAGCTCCCGCTAGCAGCAATTTCTAGCGCCTTATTACAATAGAACCATAGCCCACCACTTGGGCGAAATCCCCAGTTGTATCCCCGCTAGTGGTATACTTCAACAAATTTGCTATTTTTGCTCCCATTTCTTTGGCTGCTACAATAGCTGAAGCTACCGGTCCAAAACCGCACATTGTGCTATTAAGGAGGTCTCGTTGCTTATATAGTTCTTCTTCATCCAAATTAATTATTGCCTCTATCATAGATTTATCTTTCTCTGTAGCCACGGAGTGAGGCTCATAATGAGTGAAGTCGCTAGTAGCTATGATTATGCTGTTATTACTAACCTGGGAGATAGCCTTGCCAACTTCTCTAGCAGTCTCTATATCCTGAGCCAGCATAGTTATGGGCACGATCTTCAATAGTTCCCCATAAAGATGCTGAAGCCAGGGTAACTGCACTTCGATGCTATGCTCATTTATGTGGGCTGTTGTATCTGCCTCAATTATCCCTCCTGAAAAGGTTTGAGCCAGTTCCTCATTTATTTTCACCTCTCCAAAAGGTGTCTCCCAAGGAATTTCTGTCCACATGGAAACTCGAGGGCCATAGCCAGTATGGTTGGGTCCAAGTATCACTGCCGTATCAAATATTCCGTCACAGGCAAGCTCTCTATAAGCATGAGCTGCTACCGGTCCAGAATAACGATAACCTGCATGAGGAACAACAATAGCGATGATTTCTCTGGGTCCTTCAGCATTCACCTGGGGCATAGTTTTCGGGCCAAGTTCATGTTCATAACACCATTCAAGTTGTTCTCTGAGTTCTTTAGCAGTGCTAGCGTAAAACATACCTGCCACTGCAGGTTTTCTCACCCTCATAGAACACCCCCTCTAAAGCGTTACTAATCCTTGCACTCCTCTTCCTTTCCCCAATTCTGCATCATCTCCTTGATTCGCTGGGCAAGCCTGAGGTTTTCCTTGAGACGCTGAGTGAATACAGGGCAGCTCTGCAGAATTACATTCTGGCTAGTGACGGCTATGCTTTCCAGAATCTGCTCCATTTCACTTTTAGCCGACTCAGGAAGATTTGCTCCTTGCATCATCAATCTGAACTGCCCGATGTCCTCATTACTAACCTGCATCGGAGTCAGGCAATTCTTATACCAGGGACATTCCTTACATTTGATAAGTGCTGTGGCTTTATCTAAAATATCACCCATTTTCCCTCCATCCTTCTTGATAATCTAATTTTAGCACCTTTCCCGATATAAGATAAATCAAATCCTTCGGAAAAGTCTAAGGAGGTGTGTCAATGCAGGTAGATTGGCGACTCCAGAGGTAGCAAGAAAGACTGTGATACCAATTACACCCGCTCCTTATGTGATAACAGGGGAGGTTTTTCTCTTCTCTTCACACTATTAACAACGATATTTCTACTATTTTGACTCTTTCCCTCTAGTTTGGGACAAAGGACGTAGCCCCAGACAGGACGAGAGAGGCTATTTTGGGCAAAATTTGCTAAAGCAAGAGGTCTAGCT
>CAZEQL010000008.1:0-31129 GCA_964514415.1 uncultured Dehalococcoidales bacterium | reverse complement strand
CAATTTTTGAGGCATTTGACCGCTTTGATGAACATCTTTATGCCTTCTTCCTCAGTAATAAGTCCTGGGATAGCTCCACTGAGTATGGCTTACCTGACCCTGAAAGTAATGCGAAGAATGCCAAAAGAGCTAAAATTGATTCTCTGGGTTTGCAGGTGAAAAAGAAGTTTCTCTATGTGTTCGATTTCGGAGACGGATGGTGGCATTCAATTGAGTTGCTCAGTGTGAGGGAAGAAAAGGTTGTAGGCAAATATCCCCGAATCGTGGAGAGCAAAGGTGAGGCACCACCACAATATCCTCCTTGTGAAGAGGAAGAGTAACGCCATTGCCTAAAATCCTTGTCGTTACCTATACTAAGCGCATGCCAGCGTAGCTCAGGGATAGAGCAGTGGTTTGACAGCCCTCTGCGTTAAGCAAATGTTGGCCTAGTGTAGGCATTCTTTTTGAAGCTGGTTAAGGGTATAATTGATTTAGGAGGCGATTATGACAAGGTATAACAAGGGTGGGGGTTACGCCTGTTCCCTTGGAACCATTGCCCAACAAAGAAAGTCCAAGATGCACTGATAGCTGTGCAGTAAGCAGGGGCAGATGCATGAATGCCAAACGGAGCGTGCAATGTATCTGGCTTTCTTTGGAAAAGCGTCTCTTAGAGGTAGGTGTTATGGAACAAAATAAAATGAGCGTTAGGCACTTCGTAGCATTGATTGTAGGCGGATTGACTGCATTGATATATCTTCTGTATTTCGTTGGTAGGACATACTCTGATGCGTATTTGTCTGCACTCAAGATACCAACGGGCATTATGAATTACAGCTTGGAAGACTATGCGTACTTTGGAGCACGCATAGATAACTTGATAATAACTTTGTTATTTACTTCCATAGTTGTTGGTTTCTTATTGTATTTGTTTCCACTTCGAACATCCGCTCCCGTGAAGAGTTATCGGAAAAGTGATCTTATTGTAGGTCTAGGCTACTTTATTTACTTTGCTGCAATACTAGCAGGCATGGTTGTGTTCATAGTTTTTGCTCCTAGCAAAAGGGCTGCGCCCCCGCTGGTCATTGGGATTTTAACGGCTTGCACCGTAACAGTTGGCTGCTCGATTCTGCTTCTGTATGACACAGCCATCGCAAGCCGGATAAAGAGCGGTAAGATTATTTCAAAACTGTTTGTTACTGGAATAGCAATTACCCTTATTTGCTTTCCGTATATGAGTGCAAATGCTTGGGGAACATGCAAGGGGATTATTGAATCAGATAGATATCCCCTCGTAGAATTGCATGCAACTTATCAGGTAATCGATGACGTTCGATGGGAAGTTGTTACCGATAATTCCCTTCGAACTGCTGAAGACTTGCATTTGATTCTAAGCGACGACAAATATCTCATATTGAAATCTGGTGCTGAACCGAGCAACATATACATAGTCAGGTTAGAAGACATTCTGTCGACGAAGATTATAGGCTCGCAGAAGTAGGTTGGAAGACAAAGAAAAGAGAGTCAATTATGCAGAAATGGCAGAGGCAAAAGGTGAGAGGTGAGAGGAGCTTATTGGTGTATGCAGGCTACCAGCATGAATTGATAGTTGTATGAACCATATAAGGTTGAAAGATTGTTGTCATTACATTATAATCCATCCATGTGCTCCAACAGCGCTTAATTGAGTAGGGGTAGAGCAAAATGACCGAACATTTACTTGTTGATGCTTTCTGTCAAGCAGATATGGTAAGGGGATGGAGATATCTGGACGATGCTGGACGGATAATGAACAAATGGGATAGCGCATTCCCGGAAAAAACGGTAGGCTTAGATGGCTTGATAATGAGAAATAGAGATGCTGTTTTTGAGACATTGAAAGTGAATTCGCTAATAGTATGGCTGCACTTTAGCCTACCTGAAAAATTGGACGATGTGATTAGTACCTCTGAGGCAACAATAGAAGGCGTGTCTGAAATTTTGGGCGTAAGTCAGTACAGAAGGATTGGTGTTCGGGTGCAATATTTGCGCGGAATTGATAGGGACAAGCTAGGACAAGCTGTCCAACAGATGGCACAAAACTTATTTTCTCCCAAATGGGCAGCAGACCCTGCGATACCAATCATTTCTCCATCTAACTTTGAATTTATGGTAAAGGTAGCGAATGAACCTATTGAAGTAAATCTACGAGTTGGTACATTTAGCATACGCCCTGAATTCAGGCACAAAGAAAATCTACCAGAGACAGGCACACTTATAGATTTGGACTTGTACCACCGTCGTATAATTGATATTGCTGACCTCAGAGGATTTATGAAACGAGTCAAAGATTGGTTATCCGGAGAACTGCCGCATATAGAAAACAGAGTATTGGGGGGTGTTAAGTTTGAATGAGCCAAGCAATGTAGCGATGAAGACAGAGGATAGTGCTCTTACTGAGAAGAGGGATTTTGAAGTTGCTCGGCCGAGGCGGCTGGATATATGGCCTGAGGCATTAGAAGTAAATAAAACCTTGCCGTCTGCAAAAGACGTTTTGCCTCCTATGCGAAAGCCAATATTTGAAGACGGCGATGGGTATACTTGGAGACCGCAGGAAACAGCAGTTACGCTAGATATGACAGCGGTTTCGGAGGTCGAGCACTTACGAAGTTATCTAAACAGGGTATTGGTTGACTTAGATGAATCTAGAAGGAAAGAAAGTAGGTTAAGGAAAAGAATAGAGGAGTATGTATCAGACTTAGTTATGTGCGAGGCAGTCGCTACATCAAACGAAGTATCGATGTCAATACTCTGTAAATTAGATGACCTGAATACGATTTCAGAGAAGGACATAGGCACCGAACTCAGAACCACTAGGCATTGGTTAGCTCTAGCATCGCTAATGAAAGCTGGCTTTGTTGAACATTATGGATCTATGCTAAGAATAACAGATAGGGGGCAGCAGATAGCAAGAGCAATAAGGTGTTCGAAAGAATAAATTTGCGAATAGCAGGTGATTGAAGATTTGAACTTTGAGAGTGGGCATCCGATTTGGGATGAACGTTATTCTGATTTTCTGGATTCATGCTCACGAATTAAGCTAGCAATATTGGTGCTTGGGCCAGGCCAAGGCAGTCAAGGGGAACAAAAGAGGAGAGAAATCAAAAACCATCTGGGGCTAGTAAATAAGAATTATGATGCCGCGTTCAGTGAGGAACTTGAAGGGAAAATTAAGGTATCACAACACGGTCACATGGCGAATATTGCACTTCACATTTCTCATGCAAATATTATATTCGCCCTATTAGTAGATGACCCAAGGGTTAGCGGAGCATTAACTGAGCTAAATAAATTTGACGATTTTCCTAAATTTAGAGAAAAGACATTCCTCATCCTACCGAAACGCCGAAAGCAAATAGGAAAGAATGATGTTATCCCATTGATTTGGCAAACTGTCGATAAATTTCCAAAAGACCACAAATTTCCTTATACTCCAGAAGAGTTCAAGGTTTGTGAAAGCATTCGTAACTTTGTTGCTGATATAGCAAACAGGGCAACGAAGAAGATAGGATACGAGAGGTTCCTTCAAGAAAGTGGCGTTAATTTGCCAATAAGATTGGATGACGTAGCCTAGCCACTATTTCTTGCGAATACCATTTCCCTCCCAAAAGTTGCTCCCATGGCAACTAATGCCTTATATTTTTCAGACATGATTTAGGCTGACGGACTCTTCGTCAGCTTTTGGATACGGCTTCGAAGTTGTGATAAAATATCACGCCATCCTCAAACTTCACCGACCCAGTATGCCTCGGCGCTATTTAAGGACATACTTTATGCCTTGAGAATCATAGGAAAAAGAAACGGACTCTCCATCCGGGAGAGACCGTCGGGCCATGGTTACTCGCACTGGTGATGTAAGTGCAGTGAAACGGTGTCTTGTTGGTCTTTAACCGATACAGGTGTGCGAGTAACTTTGGCGCTGCTCAGTTTGACCGTGCTAGTAAACCATCTGTGGCAGATTTATCCCTGGGTTGTAGCTTAATTTCCACTTCAGCATCAAGCGCATCAGCCACTTTCTTAACCATAGATAGGGATGGTAACGAGCTGCCACTCTCCAGCCGGGCTATACTGGCTTGCTTTGTATTCAATAACTTTGCCAGCTCTTCTTGGGTTAGTCCCTTTGATAGCCGTAATTGAATCATTGCGGCGGCCAGTTGATACTCAGGTTCAAGTGCCTCATACTCTTTCCTGAATGCGGGATCTTTTATAAGTTGCTTCTTATGCTCTTTCCAATTCATATGCTTTATCTCCTTGATGGTATTCAATGTCCCAGCCCACTTAAGTATTATAACAATATTGTTATAAGCCGTCGATTACAGGTTGGCTAAGAGACAAGCCTTCCTCTCCGGTAGGTGATGGAGGGTTTTCCTTTTATCAATATAAGGCAAGGCTAGAGGATAGAGAGGACTTGAGGAGTATAAAAGTGAGCTAAAGGAGTGGGAAATCCGATACACAGTATGATGGTTTGAGATGAGCTCGATGAAATGAAACACACATGGCGTGGAAGCCACAACCAATCATGAAAAAAAGGTGTCATTCTGAGGGAGCAAAGCGACCGAAGAATCTCCCCCCTGAGGGCACAGAGGTTCTTCGCTGGAGCCTGCCCTGAGCATCATGAGATTCTTCCCTTTCGCTAAGCTCAGGGTCAGAATGACAGGAAGCGAAGGGCTCAGGATGACATAATGAAGTAGGAAGCATGTCAAGACTCTTTAGAAGTGTGGTTGTAATGACCTTGACAGGTACGGTAGCAGATGCCAAAATTAGACAAGCCCCGGCGGGCTAGGTGAACTTTAACTTCATAGATACCAGCGTTGTGCGAAACTGCTCGAAACACCTTAGGGGGGAAGATATTGATTGAAGTACCATCAACAAGAGAGAATTTGTCCCGACTGTTTCGCTACTGGAGTAATCTATATGACAGTAAACGTTTCCCCGATTTCAAGGCGGTTTACCAGTTTGTCTTAGAAGAGAAAGGGGAAACTTACTGCTTTTATCTCGCCGTATCAGGAGGAAGAGCGGAGTACGGTGAAGGAAAACATAACTCTCCATCCATCACGATCTATTCGCCGGTTTCGGTCTGGCTCGATATTGTCAGTGGTAAACTCAACGGAACATGGGGATGGCTTACTAGAAAATATCGTATCAAGGGTCCCCTTCGTTATCTCAAGATGCTCGATAAGGTGTTTGGGAAGGAATTTGCCAGTGAGGAGATACCGGGAGTAGAAGATAAGATTCAAGATTTTGAAATCCAGGGGAAGAGAATCTGGAAAAAACCCGATAAAGTCCTGATTATCAATGGGAGCCCAAACAAAAGGAACGGCTTTACATACTTCTATCTACAGCATTTGATTAAAGGCATTGAGCAGACAGGCACAGAGGTCGAAGTTATTGATATTTATGATAGGAAGTTCAATATCGAGCCCTGCCGGGGTTGCTTTGCCTGCTGGATCAAAACTAAGGGAAATTGTGTGATTAAAGATGATGCCAGCGCATTGATAGAAAAGGTTAAAGATGCCTACCTCACCATTTACGCCTTTCCGCTGTATATTGATTCAATTCCCGGCAAATTGAAGGCATTTCTTGACAGAAGCTTTATTACCGTTATGCCTGTTTTCGTACCTTACCATGATCTGACGCGGCATCCATTGCGGAACACGAAAGAGCAGTATATTGCCCTCTTTTCCATCAATGGTTTCCCCGAAATTGAGCATTTCAATCCACTGGTTGAAACCTTCAAGGGAATAGCACGAAATTCACACAAGCCGCTCGTTGCCACCATATTGCGACCCGGAGCCCCATCTTTTACCGCACCCCCATATAGGAACTACTTAATGGAGATCCTGGCATCTCTGGAGAAAGCGGGGAGGGAATTGGTCGAGCAAGGTAAAGTTTCCCAGGGAACTTTGAAGTCTATATCGAGAGATTATGGTATTTCTAAAAAGTTATGGCAAACGTATAGCAACCTGCATTGGCTTCTTGGAAGGAAAGAGGGATAAAACTAATCGGAAATAGACAACTTCGCACAACACTGGATGTACATGGCTATCCCGCGCCCTGTGAATCTTTGTGAACCTCTCTGTGAAGGTATGAGCATCCCCACGGTTCGCGTGATGACAAACCCCAGATACGCCCGCCGGGGCAAAACATTAAATTTTATTCCCGATGTTGCCTGTCACCATAGCTACAAACCTAGCTATAAATGAGTGCGGATAACACATAGTTATGCGAACTCCTCCAACGGGCAGGAGTTGCAGACATCGCCAGAGCTTTGGCGCAGCCATCCTCTAGTAGCTGCTTCCTATGCATCCTCTCGCAACTGTCATCTCTCTTCTACTCCTCCTGAGCAAATAAAAAGCGGCAAACCTCTTTCGGGGAATGATTTGGTTACCTGGAGTAGAAGGGACAGTCCTTTGGCTAGAGAATAAACGTTAATATGCCTTAGTGTTAAGGCATGCTTTATGCATTGAGAGCCATAGGAAAAAGAAACGGCCTCTCCACGAGGAAGAGACCGTCGGACCAGGGTTACTCGCCCTGGTGATGTAGTTAAGTGTATAATATACCCTCACCTCAATCCTCTCCCTTCAAGGGAGAGGCAATTTTGAAGGGAGAGGGTGTTTAAAAATGTAGTTGCCCAATTCATTGGGCGATTGTGCCTGATAAATCAGGCAACTACAAAAATTTAAAGGTGAAGACTCTCCAAAATACCCAAAAACGAACGGAAAAACAAAATTAAACAACTTCTAAGAAAGAAGGAGGTAATTCTATGTCGAGAGGGCGTCTGTTACGAACAGTTAGCATTATCCTGGTATCGGTAGCGCTCCTTTCGGTGTCATGTGCTGGCGAGGAACCAGAATCTAAAACTGAGAAGCCAAAGCCTAAAACTTATTCAGCACCGCCACCGATGACGATTGATACCAGCAAACAGTATACCGCCACCATTGAAACGGAAGAAGGAAATCTGGTGCTGGAACTATTCGCTAAGGATGTCCCAACAACCGTCAACAACTTCGTTTTCCTCGCCCGCGAAGGCTTTTATGATGGCACCACGTTCCACCGCGTTATCCCTGGCTTTATGGCTCAGGGAGGAGACCCTACTGGAACCGGATCCGGTGGGCCTGGTTACCGATTTGCTGATGAATTCAGCGAGCATTCCCATGTTGCTGGTGCTTTATCAATGGCTAACGCCGGCACCAATACCAATGGCTGCCAATTCTTCATTACCTATGCACCCCAGCACCACCTTGATGGTGTGCACTCTGTTTTCGGTCAACTAGTAGAGGGAATGGATGTCCTGGAAAAAATTGAGCAGGGCGACACCATAATACAAATAACTATAAAAGAAAGATAACTGGTGTTGGCTAGATTGGTATGCCCATCATTCTAAAGCTTGATTTAGAGAAGAGCGGTGTTATTCGACTAGGGCTGCAACAGCGAGGGTACCTGGCCCAGTATGTGTACCTAATATAGAGCCAGCCTGTGCCACGAAGATGCGATCCTGAGGAAATAGTGGATTTAACAACTTTGCAAGTATTTTCACCTCTTCAAAGCCAGTGGTGTACATAATAGATAACTCTCTGATATGCAGGAGGGTCCTTATAAAATCGTATAAGCGATGTAATGCGCCCATCTTAGTGCGTGCCATCCCAAATGGCTGGACCTCACCTTCCCGGAGTGTAATTAGGGGCTTCACACGCAGCAGCGTGCCAAGAATCGCTTTGCCTTTGCCTAATCGCCCTCCCTTCTCTACGTATTCTAGCGTTTGGAAAGAGGCAAGCAGGTGTATTCGGGAGATGTTCTGACGAACTATATCCAAAGCCTCCTTGAAACTCACTCCATCTCGAATTGCTTTGGCAGCAGAAATGACTGTAAGCCCTAATCCCATCGACAGCGATTCAGAATCCACAATTTCAATATGGCAGCTTTTCCCTACAGCCTCTTTAGCTAACAATGCTGCATTGTAGGTGCCACTCAGTTTCTTGGAAAGGTGAATGGAAATGATTTCACTATCCTGCTGAGCGAGTGTCTTGTAGATATCGATAAAATTTGCAACCGGGGGCTGGGAAGTTTTGGGTAGTATCTTGCTTTGAGCTAACTTGGTGTAGAATTCCCCGGCACTGAGGTCAACGCCATCTCTATAAACTTCCTTTCCAAAAGACACTGTTAAAGGCACAATGTTAATTCCTAGCTTCTGTGCCACCTCGCGTGGGATATCCGATGCACTATCGGTAACAAATCTGATTGTCATTTAATCTCCTTGACTTCTTCTCCTGATGAGCAGACTTAGCGCAAAATATTTATATGTGTCTATTATACAGAGCCTCCTTTATTTTGTCAAGTTTTCCAAATAATAGGAATCTTGGATGAATTATTGACAAGCGTGGTAGTTTATGGGAAACTTGTATTGCAAAGGAGGCCTTCATGGGAATATTAGAAGAAGCTCTTGGGAAAAATGCGCGGATAACTATTTTAGAGACGTTGTTAAAGGATCGAGACAAAATTACATATCTGTCAGGGCTTGCTGAGGAAACAGGTCTATCTCATTCCAGCGTTTCCCGTGTGATTGAAGCACTGGTAAGAGTCGGGATAGTGAAGGAAGAGCCTTTGGGAAAGCAAACTAAAATCTTCAAATTAAATGAGGGGAATAAGCTAAGCCAACTTATGATCCGTTTTTACGAAGAGTTAGAGAAGTTGCAAGCTAGCGATTGCTAGAGATAGAGCTTCAAGATAACTTTTGTATTGTATGTAAGTAATCTGCTCCCAGCCCATTTGGCACAGAGAAGTTACAATTTTAGTTATATCTTCTATTTATGCCTGGCTGCATGGATTATACTGCTAGGCAAAATCGCTGCCATCAGCTATACTAATCTTGCGCCAGCGTAGCTCAGGGGTAGAGCAGCGGTTTCGTAAACCGCCGGTCGTCGGTTCGACTCCGACCGCTGGCTTGGGGGTTAATATGAGCAAATTTGTGGATAAATTGCAGCTTCTTTCTAAGTCTTCAGCACCATCTATAGGTTTTCATCCCGCTGTCAGTGAATTAAAAAGCTCAGCGATGTTGCTTATTGCGGCATTGGCTGGGGTGGATGCTAAAGGGGTTGGGGTTGTAGCCGATAGCAAAGTAGATGCTTGGTTGGCATTGAGCGGAAGCTTTACCGCTAGAATTATTAGGAAGGTAGTTGATGCCACGGGCGATGTTCCTTTTGGAGTGTTTGTAAAGGGCATGAGTGAAAATAAGATAAATGAGCTTGTAAGTTCGGGCTGTGACTTTATGGTTTTTGATGTCAAGATGCCTGGAGTCTCCTTGCATAAGGAGGGAATAGGCAAGTTTTTGATGATAGAACCTTCGTTGGAACAGGGACTGGTTAGAGCTATTAATAATCTTGATATAGACGGTGTCTTCATTAATAGAGCCGAGGAATCCTTTATTACTGTGGAGCACTTGCTTATTTATCAACGCTTCAGCGATCTGGTGAATAAGCCTGTTATCATAATTTTGCCTTCTTTAATCATGGGTGCTGAACTGAGCAATTTATGGCAAATTGGGATAGCTGGTGTAGTTGCCCCTCCATCACAGCCGACCGAAACATTGGCAGAATTAAGGAAAATGATTGATAATTTGCCCCAGGGTGGTAATCGTCGCCGAGGTAATGGGGGTGTAATACTTCCCCATTATGGTGGGGGTGTGGATATTGAGGAGGAAGAGGAAGAGGAAGAGGAAGAGGAAATCTAGCCTAAATTTGTAGTAATCCCACAAAGATTATGGAGTCAAGCCTCGGCTTATTTTTATTGTCAGCAGCAGCTATTTCCTTTACTGGCGTTATGTTGCCAGGACCAATGACTGCTGCCACCATAGCCAAGGGCCACAGTGATAAAAATGCTGGTGCCTTGATTGTGGCAGGGCATGGCATCATCGAGATGCCGCTCATAGCTGCAATTTACCTTGGATTTGGACACTTCATAAGCTCTCCGCAGGTGGTAACTGTCATATACATTGTGGGTGGCTTGGCACTATTCTATCTGGGTTTTCGGATGTTCCGAACTGCTGGCAATGCAATTGAAAAGATAGGGGGCTTGCCAACCAGCTCTTTAGTCACTGGCATTATGGTCACGGGCACTAATCCTGCCACTTATATATGGTGGGCATTTGTAGGCACGCCTTTAATAGCCGGGGCTGCTAAATTTGGGCTTACTGGTATTCTCCTCTTCGCTCCTGTGCACTGGCTGTGTGATTTAGCCTGGTACGAGTTTCTTTCCATGAGTACATTTAAGTCGAGGCGATGGTGGACACAGAAGGTACAAAAGATTGTGTTTACCGTGTGTGCTTTGATTTTGATTGGTTTTGGTGTGTGGTTTTGTCTTTCTGCCTTTCTCTAAAGAGTTGGAATCCTAAGGGATAGCTTGAGTTGCCTGAAGATATTTCCCTTCTGTCTTTATAGTTGGGGCAATAATCATCTTAACCTTATGCATTTCCTTAATGGTTCGGGCGCTGCAGATTCCCATACTAGTGCGTAAGGCACCAACCAGATTTTGAGTGCCATCAGTAACGGAAGTAGGGCCAAAGAGGATTTGTTCCAGTGGAGCAGAGGTGCCAACTCTAACGCGTGTCCCTCTAGGTAACGTTGGATGGGAGTGAGACATACCCCAATGATAACCTTTTCCTGGGGCTTCTGCGGCTTGGGCTAGAGGTGAACCAATCATGATTGCGTCAGCGCCTGCAGCAAATGCCTTGCACAAGTCCCCACCAGTGCGAATGCCTCCATCAGTTATCACTGATACATACTTGCCGCTTTCTTTGAGATATGTCTCTCTGGCAGCAGCACATTCTATAGTAGCAGTTATCTGGGGGACTCCAACGCCAATGACTTCCCTGGTAGTACAAGCAGCTCCAGGACCAACACCGACTAAAATGCCATCGATTCCTGTGCGCATTAATTCTAATGCAGCACTATAGCTACAGCAGTTGCCCACTATGACAGGCAAGGACATCATCTGACATAGCTCAGATAAGATGAGTCCCTGGTAGCTTTTGGAGATATGACGAGCTGTACTGACTGTGGATTGCACTGCTAGCACATCTATCCCGGCATCCTTAACTATAGGGGCTAATCGTTTGGTGTTGGCTGGAGTTATTGATACTGCGCAGATAGCTCCCCCTTGTTTTATTGCTTCAATGCGTTCTCCAATAAGCTTTTCCTTGATGGGCTGAGAATAAACCTTCTGGAGCAAGGAAGTAACCTCAGTCTCAGGGGCATGGACAATTTGGTCCAGGATTTCGCTGGGATTTTCGTAACGTGTCTGTATACCTTCGAGGTTAAGGATGGCTAACCCGCCAAGGGTGTTAAATTTGACGGCGAAAGATGGGTCAACGACAGCATCCATGGCTGAAGCTAAAATGGGGATAGAGAATGTAAAATCTCCCAGGGTGAAAGTTGTGTCTGTTTGGTCGGGATTAAGAGTTGCGTCTCCGGGCACAAGTGCTACTTCATCAAATCCGTAAGCTCGCTCCATTTCTTTGAATTTAGGATGGGACATTTTTCTCCACGTGGTAAAAAGTTGCTATAAACTATACAGGTATAATGGTCTGAGGTCAAGGCAAGTGGATAAAACCTCAACTATCAGTTATAATCGAACAAGTTGTGCCTGCTCTCTACGTTATTGCTACTCCTATTGGCAATATGGAAGATATTTCCTTACGTGCCTTACGCCTTTTACGGGAGGTGAAGCTCATTGCTGCTGAAGATACACGCACTACACGACATTTACTTAATGCCTATAATATAAAGACCCCCGTGACTAGCTACCATGAGCACAGTAAACGAGCCAAACTTGATTATCTATTGGGTTGTCTTGAAGGAGGGGATGTGGCTTTAGTTTCTGAAGCTGGTATGCCAGGGCTAAGTGATCCTGGTTACGAGCTTATTGTTGCTGCTATTGACCAAGGGATTCCCGTAGTACCTGTTCCTGGTGCTTCAGCGGTGATTACTGCTTTAGTGGTTTCTGGACTGCCGACCGACCAATTCCTTTACCTTGGCTTTCTTCCTCGTCGCCGAGGGCGGAGGCGACGTCTTCTTAATTCTGTAGCTGGTGAGCCACGAACTGTAGTGGCTTTTGAAGCTCCACATCGCATTGGGGAGACTTTGAATGATATTCAGGAAGTCTTGGGAGATAGGCGACTGGCTGTGTGTCGCGAACTTACCAAGATTTATGAGGAAGTTTTCAGGGGCACGGTGAGCCAGGCAAAGGAATATTTCGTTGAGCCGAGAGGCGAGTTCACTTTGGTCATTGCAGGTAAGGCTGAAGCGGAAGCTGAGATTACTGAAGAAATGGAAAGAAAGTTGCGGGAATTTTACCAACAAGGAATTAGTGCTAAAGAAGCGACATCTCAAGTGTCTGAAGTTAGTGGAGTATCGAGAAGGAAGCTTTATCAAGCATGGCTCAATTTTGGAAAAGGAGGCTAAAATGCGGCGTGGCTGTATTGCTGTAAGAGAGATGCAATGTGATGGCTGTCATCGGCCTATCAAATGCGGGGAGCGCTATCTAATAATTAATGGTGAGAAAGGGCAGAAACAACGTCTTTGTATTGACTGCTGCCTTAACTATGGTTATGCTTCATATAAGATGGAAAGAAGCGAGCAAATAATTACCCTTTTCCCTCAAGATTAAGTTAAGTATTGTTGGTTGTCATTGCTATGACTCATCGCAATGACATAGAGAGGGTGATAGTTTACGGCAGTATAATTTTTTAGGGGAAGTTTTTGAGTGAATGTATTTTTGTAGGTGTTGCTTGGCCTTACGCCAACGGGCCTTTGCATCTAGGACACGTTGCTGGTGCTTACTTGCCAGCTGATATTTTTGCTCGTTATCATCGTCTCAAAGGCGATGAGGTACTGATGGTTTCAGGTAGTGATCAGCATGGGGCGCCGGTTACAATTCGAGCGGAGCAGGAATCTAAGTCACCGCAAGAAATAGCATCGAGGTATCACCACCAATTTGTCGATTGCTGGCAGAAATTAGGTATTTCCTTCGACTTATTTACCACTACGGGTACTCCAAATCATGCTCAGGTTACGCACGACATATTTCTCACCTTGCTTGACAAGGGCTATATCTATAAAGATAAGATGCTTCAGGCTTATTGTCCCAAGTGCCGGCGTTTTCTTCCCGACCGCTACTTAGAAGGCACGTGTCCTTACTGTGACTTTGATAAAGCGCGGGGGGATGAATGCGATGAGTGTGGTAAGCCGTTAAATTCTTTGGAACTAAAGGACCCTCATTGTTATTTGTGCTCTAATCCAGTTCGGTTTGAATCTTCTGAGCATTTCTTTTTGCGCCTCAGTGCTTTCCAGGATAGGTTGAAAGTGTGGGTAGAGGAGCAAACTCATTGGCGGCGTAATGTGATTGGTACCGCGCGAAAATTTTTAAATGAGGGATTAAAGGATAGAGCTATAACTCGTGATTTGGATTGGGGGATAACCGTGCCGCAACCAGGCTTTGAACATAAGCGCATTTATGTGTGGTTTGAGGCAGTTATTGGGTATTTATCAGCGAGCAAGGAATGGGCGAAATTGCGTGGCGATGACTTAGCCTGGCAGCCTTTCTGGCAAGGGAATGGTAAGAGTTTTTATTTCGTCGGCAAGGACAATATCTTTTTCCATTCCTTGGTTTGGCCAGCACAGTTGATGGGCTACGGTGGCTTAAATCTTCCCTACGATGTTCCCGCCAATGAATTTCTGACTATTGAGGGCAAAAAACTTTCAACCAGTCGCAGTTGGGCAATTTGGCTTCCCGACTACCTGGAACGATATGAGCCTGATCCTCTGCGTTATGCCCTGGCGGCAAATATGCCTGAGACCAGCGATTCCGATTTCTCCTGGCGTGAATTTGTTCGTCGTAATAATAATGAACTGGTGGCTACTTATGGCAACCTGGTTCATCGCGTTCTCACTTTTGCCTATCGCAATTTCGATGGAGTCGTACCTGACCCAGGCGAACTGGATGATGAAAGCCAAGAATTGCTTCATAAGGCTGAGACTACCTTGAGTGCTGTTGATGAGTCGCTCTATCATTGTCACTTCAGAGAGGCAATTAGAGAGGCTATGTCACTGGCTCAGGAAGCCAATCGTTATCTTGATGAGCAGTCTCCATGGAAGATGATCAAGCAGGATCGGCAGGCCTCAGCTAAAGCTGTTTATACTATTCTCTCTGTGCTGGCGGCATTGAAGACTGTTTTCTATCCCTTTCTTCCCTTCAGCTCTGAGAAGCTTCATTCTCTTCTTGGTTTTGATGGTAGTGTGAAAGAAGTAGGTTGGAAAATCCAGCCATTATCTCCAGGGCAAAAACTTCGTCAACCACAGCCGTTATTTGTCAAGTTAGATGACAGCATTGTTGTTCAGGAAGCTAGCCGAATTGGTACTATATCTGATTGGTGACATAACGGTAGAAGCGGAATGCAGTTTTTCTAGCTAGAAGCAGCTTGTGGAGCTAGCCCTGCAAAAATCCCTTTAATGTCTTCTTCCTCCAGAGTTTCGCGGACAATAAGTTGCTCAGCTAGTTGTTTTAATCTTGCTTTGTTCTCAGTCAGGATTTTCTTAGCAGTATTATATGCCCGCTGAATAATGTTATGCACCTCTTCATCGATCTCTTGGGCTACCTTCTCGCCATAATCTCTTTGTTCGCTGATTTCGCGACCCAGAAAGACGAGCTCCTGTTTTTGCCCAAAAGTCCGCGGGCCTAATTTCTCACTCATTCCGTATTCAGTAACCATTTTTCTAGCTAGTTTAGTTGCTTGTTCTAAATCGTTTTGTGCCCCCGTAGTCACTTCTCCAAAAATGATTTCCTCAGCAACACGTCCACCTAAGCTCACTGCCAATTTATCACCGAATTGAGATTTGGTCCACAAATAGCGGTCTTCAGCGGGTAGAAAACGTGTCCACCCTCCCATCATTCCGCGAGCAACAATAGAAATTTTGTGCACGGGGTCAGCATTGGGCAACATCTTAGCGGTCAAGGCATGCCCACTTTCATGATAAGCGATCAGATCCTTTTCTCTGGCACTTATTACGCGACTTTTCCTTTCTGGCCCAGCGATAACTCTATCGCTAGCGTCCTCGAGTTCCTTTGGCGATATATCTTTGCGGTTGCGTCGGGCAGCTAAGATAGCTGCTTCGTTAATTAAGTTAGCTAAGTCAGCACCACTGAACCCTGGAGTTCCTTTAGCTATTGTTTCTAAGTTGACATCCTCGGCTAGCGGTTTTCCTTTGGCGTGTACTTTCAGGATGGCATTGCGTCCGTGCATGTCTGGCAAATCGATGACGATGTGGCGGTCAAATCGGCCAGGGCGCAATAAGGCTGGGTCGAGAATATCGGGGCGGTTGGTGGCAGCCAGGACGATGACGTTAGTATTGGTGTCGAAACCATCCATCTCAGACAAAATTTGATTTAGAGTTTGCTCTCTTTCATCATGCCCACCTCCTAAGCCAGCGCCACGGTGTCGGCCCACAGCGTCGATTTCATCAATGAACACAAGACAAGGCGTGTTGCGCTTGGCTTGTTCAAAGAGGTCTCTGACTCTGGCGGCACCAACACCCACAAACATCTCCACAAATTCGCTGCCGCTGAGGGAGTAGAAAGGTACTTTGGCCTCTCCGGCTATGGCTTTGGCTAGTAAGGTCTTGCCTGTTCCTGGTGGACCTACCAAAAGTACACCTCGAGGTATACGTCCACCTAATGCGCGAAATTTCTGAGGTGATCTGAGGAATTCTACTACCTCCTGGACATCTTCTTTTGCCTCCTCGACTCCGGCGACATCGGCGAAAGTTGTGGTGGATTTATTGTCGTCGCTTAGCCGTGCGCGGCTTTTGCTGAAAGTAAAAGCCTGTGACCCTGCTCCACGCGCCGAACGGAAGAAGAAGTAGAATAACAACCCGATTAACATAATGGGCAGAACGATTTGCAAGGCTATCAATCCCCAGTTAATGCCGCTAGGTTTGACATCGATTTCTACCCCGCCTTCACCAAGGCTTACGCCTTCCTCTAAGAGGTAATTGCGTAGAGCATCAGTATCACCATTAAATGCAGACTTATATATTTCCTTCTCATCCTTCAAGCCAATCAAAGTTCCCCCATCTTGCTTGATAGTGGCAATCTGCCCCTGCTTGGCTTTATCAATGAAAGTAGGCAATGCTACCTTTTCAGGACTATTACGGGGCAGAAAAGTAAACACGAGCGCCACTGCTATTGCCATAAGTAGCAAATAGAAAAATCCGCTATGCCACCCTTTTGATTTCATATTCATATTCTACTCATTTTTATTATATCAGAGGTACGGCAAATAGGAAAATCAACTCCTCTATGTTATTTGTTTTGGCACACTTCAAGTCTTGTAATAATGTCAGGAGGACTGTATTCGGGGCAACTCTCGCAAGATGATAAAGTCAACTTAATCTAGGGAATTATAAGTTTCCTGTAAAAGTAAGGCGTCATCCTCTAAATTAGGGCTTTCGCTAATAACTAATCCTTTGACCTTATAAGCTTTTAGAATCTTAATAAGGTCAACATAATTGAAGTCGGATTCCTTCATATTTAAATGTTTGAGTTCACCCTTTTTTCCATAAGCTATTCCTGAGACGTGTATGTGCATGTTATCCAGGGCTGTTCTCCCTAGTTTATTTTCTATTTGTGCCAAGATGGCAGTGAATTCAGCACAGGAATTGAATTGCCCTGTTCGGGCGTGCAGGTGAGCAAAGTCGATGCAGGGAAGTATTCCTTCGATCTCGCTGCTTAGTTTTGTTATCTCGTCCAGGGTGCCGAACTGGCTGGCCTTCCCGGTAGTCTCGGGCCTTATCCATACTTTGTTGTCTTCGGCTTTTAGCTCGCTGGTTATTTCCCGTAGTTGCTTCCTTACCATATCATAGGTTTTATCTGGAGGGTCATTCAGATAGAAAGCGGCATGGAAGACCACGCTTCTAGCTCTGCATAAAGAGGCAATGCGAACAGCGTGTAGCAGCCTCCCTCGGCTGGCTACTAATTTTTCTGGCTCGTGGGCATTGAAGTTTATGAAATAGGGGGCATGGGCGCTGAGGGCCACTCCTTTTTCCTTAGCCAGTTGCCCTATAATCAGGGCACTCCTTTCGCTCATCTTTACCCCTCGCACAAACTCTAGTTCCATGCATCCCAGGCCTAATTCGGCAACGCGGAGGATGCCACTTTCCGTGGAGCGTTCCTTGGCGCTTAATGGAACTCCTGCTGGACCAAAAAGCAAATCTGCCATTCATATATAATATAGATGATATGGGAAGCCTTGGTCAAACTTTGCTGTAAGTAGTATAATAATAAAGGTAGTAATAGGGGAGGTGAGCGTTTTTCTGGAAGTAGAAAAGATAGCACGTCTGGCTGTAGAGGTTGTTTCTGATAAGCAAGCACAGGATATTGTTATGCTGGATGTCCGAGGTGTGTGCTCGTTTGCAGATTATTTTGTTATCTGCAATGGCGACACCAAGCGCCATATTGAAGCCATTTGTCAGGGTGTTAGTGTGGCATTGAAGCAGAAGGGCATCCTGCCGCATCATAGTGAAGGAGTTCCAGCTTCAGGGTGGATGCTTGCTGATTTTGGTTCGGTTATAGTTCACGTATTTGCCCCGCTAGAACGAGATTATTATCAGCTTGATAAGCTCTGGGATGAGGCAATTCCTGTGGTTAGAATTCAATGAGTAACGCATTTTAACCAATCCACCTAGCGATGTTCCTGTCGTAGTCGCAAATTTCCTCTGCTGAGAAAAACAAGTTTATTTCCTTGGAGGCGTTTTCTGGTGAATCAGAGCCGTGTACTAAGTTATGTCCAATATCAATGCCGAAATCACCTCTTATAGTGCCGGGGTGGGCCTTAGCTGGGTCGGTTTCGCCCATCGTACGCCTTATTATCTCAACGGCATTTCCCCCCTGAAAGACGATAGCTATGATGGGGCTGGAGATAATGAAATTTACTAAGTCGTTGAAGAAAGCCTTGCCCTTATGAACCTCGTAGTGGCGCTGTGCTAAGGTTCTATCCATTTGTAACATTTTCATAGCCACGATTTTGAGTCCTCTTTTCTCAAAGCGAGAAATAATTTTACCTGCCAATCCCCTTTGCACAGCATCGGGCTTGATAAGCACCAAGCTTCTCTCCATCTCTAATTGGTCTCCCTTCGTTATACTCTTTGGATTAATGTGATTAAATCAACTTCTTCTAGAGAATCAACTACTCTATCAGCTTCAGCCAATTCCTGTCTAGGGTGAGTATTGGTTACAGCCAAGCATCTCATTCCCGCAGCTTTAGCTGCTTTAACACCAAGGGGAGAATCTTCAATCACGATGCAATCCTTGGGTTCGGCTTCTAGTTTTTTAGCGGCTAAAAGAAATATCTGGGGACTTGGTTTACTTTCAACTACCTCTCTGCCAGAAACGATGCAGTCAAAAAAACCTTCTAAGTTGAGTTCACTGCTGACCAGGTCGATATTCTCTTTTGGTGCTGAGGAAACTAACCCTAGTTTGAAATTCCCCTTTTTAATTGTGTTTAGTAGTTTTACTACCCCATGAAATGGCTTGATATTTCCTCTTGCCTTGGTTTGGAAGAGTGTCTCTTTTTCTTGTGCTATAGTCTCGACGTCCTCCTCACGAAATTCCTCTCCGAGAGCAATGCGAATTATGAAGTCGTTCCTAGCGCCAAAAAGTTTGGTGAAATCTTCCTCAGTAAATTTTACTCCTCTTTTAGCGAGAACTTTCTGCCAGGCAGTAAAGTGGAACAAGTTAGAATCAGCAATAACTCCGTCCATGTCCCAAAGTATGGTCTTTTTTGACCGCCTCCAAATGTAGAACAAAGAATTGCCTTCGGCTATAACCGTGCTGTCTTTAAGGGCAAGCACTCCCTTGGTTTCTGCTAGCCTTTTTGTCAGTTTAGTAACCCAGGCGGAGATTTGAATTGGCTCATTGATAGGTGCCACTTGCTTGAACCGCATCTCACTTTTGGCAGTAACGCCAAAATCAATGCCGCAGCAAAGTATGGCATAAGCAGTTACTTCGTCGAGGAGGGTGTAGAGAATACCGCCGTGGATTACATTATTCCAACCTTGATGGAATTTCCCTCCGATAAACTCTGCCCTAACCTTCTCTCCATCATAAACAGGTTTCAACTTTAATCCTATGGGATTTTCTTCGCCGCAGGCAAAACAAAACTCGTTTGAGAAATCCTCAAGATCTAATTTGGGAATTTGCATTTTCTATTCTCCTTTCCCGAGGTTTTGTTATATGAGGAGGGCGAAGATATAGTGGCTGTAAGGTAGCTGGGTCATCTTGTTCCCCTCTATTCAATTTTTGCCAACCTAATATGGCTAAGAAGCCAGCCCGACGCATCCTAAGAAAAGGTTGTGGTATTATAGCTCGCTTGCCCAATTTTTGTTGTAGCTCGCCCATTACCTCTGGAGGGATTTCACCGCAAAAAAGAGTTTTTTGCTTGATTTGGTGACACAAAATATCAACCGTGGTCAAATATTCCCTTTTTAGACAATGCCACTTGTTATCTTTTTGGTGATACATCGCGGTAGCTATCTCCCCACGGCCAGCTTTGTGAATGGGACATAAAGGCAACTCGGTATAAGCAAAGGGGTAAGCTTCAACCTCCAAAGTGCTTACACCGAGTAAAGGAATGTTTAGGGAAAAGGCTAATCCTTTGGCTATGCTTATTCCTACACGCAACCCATTGAAGCTCCCTGGTCCTTTAGCTATGATAACTGCTTTCAAGGAATTTGGCTCTACTTTAGCTTGCTCCAGCAATCGGATTAAAGTTGGCAACAATTCCACGGTATGATTTTGAGCTGTTTGCCAAGTTAGCTCAGCTAGAAATTCGCCTTTATGAGATAAGGCAATGCCAGCGGTATTAGAGGAGGTATCTATGGCTAACTCCATGCCCTGTCCTGATTTAAAATTGGTTTAAGCTGTTCTAATAATGCATAGTAGCGCGCACCTTCAGGTTTTAAGCAAATAGTGCGCTCTGTCTCAAGGGTAAGGATATACTTCAACGTGATGAGCAAATTTTCTGGGGGTAATATTTGTAATCCCCTTTCTGCCCATTCAATAACGCAAATTCCATCGCCATAAAAATATTCCTCCAATCCCAGGTCAGCAATTTCCTTAATATGGTCGAGGCGATAAAGATCAATATGATATAAGGGAAGCCTACCAGGGTATTCCTTAATTATGACAAAAGATGGACTGAAGGGGTATTCTTTTATACCTAACCCACAAGCGATGCCCTGAACCAGACAAGTTTTGCCTGTTCCTAAATCGCCTACCAGGAGAAAAACATCGCCCTTCTGGGCTAATTTACCCAGGTGGCTTCCCAGAAGCTTAGTTTGCTCAGGACTATGCGAATTTAGATTTAGAGGCTCCATTTTTAAAGTGCTCCCAGCCGCGCTTTTCGTAAGGGATGGTATTTCCCTTGCTATCTACTACAATCACTCGTTCTGGCAAGATTTGTTCTACTATGTCACCAATTATAGTTATTGGGCAGTTTAGGGTTTGCCTGACTTGGTTCATAACAAGTTTACTAGCGGTAAAAAGGAGTTCGTAATCCTCTCCACCACATAAAGCTAGCTCTTGATAATTAGGAAAGTTTGTTTTGACCAAGGGATGCACAGGTATTTGGTCTATTTTTATCCTGGCGCTGACTTTGCTGCACTCGCAGATATGGTCAAGATCAGCAATAAGCCCATCACTTATATCTATGGCGCTCTTAACTCCCTGTTTGACTAGGATTTGTCCCTCTTTTACTTTTGGCACGGGTTGAAGGTGTCCTTGTCTCAAGATGTTACTTGTTTTGGCATCTAAGTTGATTTCTCCCTTAAGCATTTTCAAGCCCGCTGCTGATAGCCCTAAATATCCTGTGACAGCTATCTGCTCACCAGGTGTAGCTGTTGATCGCCTAAGCAGCGATTTGCCTTTGGAACAGCCTATGATGGTGATAGTGATAACAACGTTGGGAGCAACAGCCAGGTTACCTCCAGCAATAGCTATTCCAAATTCCCCGGCTAGTTGTACCAGGCTGGTAATGAATTTGGAGATGTTTTCTACTTCGAGGTTACTGGGCAGCGCCAGGGAAATTAAAGCATACCTGGGTATACCACCCATGGCAGCTATATCGCTCAAATTTACTGCTAATGCCTTCCATCCTAGTTCCTCCCAAGTGGTGATATTTAGGTCGAAATGTATGTCTTGAACTAGAGTATCTGTGGTAGCTAACTGAATATGGTCATTGCTTTGCCACGCAGCAGCATCATCACTGATGCCAATCAAAAGGTGTTGCCACGAGGCAAGTTGAGGATTCTTGAAGTTATCAATAATACTATGTATAAGGTCAATTAAGCCAAATTCTCCCAGTTCGGATAGCTTCATTGTTTTGGTCATTATAGCACTTTAACAATCTAGCTGATAATGTTATAGTCATTGTAGAGAGCGGAAGGGTGCAAGGCGTAGTTGAAGCAGAGTGGAGCGAGAGCGCTCATTTCATTGAGAACAAGTTTGCAATTCTAGAGAGGTGCTGTGGAATTGTTTCGTTTTCAGCTTGTGGTGATAAATTGAGGCGCCATTACTATGCGTTACGCTATTCTTGGCGATATTCATGGTAACTTAGCTGCTTTTGAGGCTGTTCTAGATGACGTAGAAGCTAGAGGAGGATTTGATGAGATATGGTGTTTGGGGGATATAGTGGGCTATGGGCCTGAGCCCCATGCTTGTATTGAGCTTTTGCAGCGGTACAAGCACACCTGTGTTGCTGGCAATCATGATTGGGCTGCCGCTGGCAAGATTAACATTTCCGATTTTAATCCCGATGCAGCCCGAGCTTGCCAATGGACAGCAAAGCAATTGACTGAAGAAGATATGAAGTATTTACAAAACCTTCCTGATAAATTAGTGCGGGGTGGGTTCACTTTGGTTCATGGTAGCCCCCGTCAGCCCATTTGGGAATATTTATTATCGGTGGGAGATGCTTATGCTAGTTTTGACTATTTCGATACCAAATTTTGCTTTATAGGTCATTCCCATGTGCCATTAATTTTTTGGCAGGATAAAAAAGGGAACTGTTTCGGGGCAAGGATATCTAATGAAGTAAGGTTGGCTTCCTTGGATGGTCGCCTAATTATTAATCCTGGAGGTGTAGGGCAACCTCGTGATGGTGATCCCAGAGCCAGCTATGCTATTTATGATAGTGACGCGCGGATTATTTATCATTATCGGGTTAATTATGATATAACTATCACCCAAAGGGAAATGATGAAGCATAAGTTGCCTTTATCTTTGGTTCAGCGCTTAAATTATGGTTATTAGTATGTTATACTAGGGGGAATTTGGCATCTGGGTAAGTAAAAAATGCGTGATTATGAATTAGTGAGTATAATAAATCCTGAGATTGATGAAGAAGGGGTGTCTAAAATCATAGATAAAGTAGGGCACTCTATTAGCGACCGAGGTGGAATGGTGGGAGGGACGGATAGATGGGGGAAAAGAAAGTTGGCTTACCCCATAAGGAAATTTATGGAGGCTTACTATATCTTGACACGTTTTCAGTTGGAGTCGAAATTGATTAAAGAGGTCGAAATAGAGATTAGTGCTTCAGAGGAGATTCTGCGCCATCTGGTAGTGAAAGTGGAGGATTGATGTGGCAAGCTTAAGCAAAGTATTACTCATTGGCAATTTAGGTAGTGATCCCGAGATGAGATTTACACCTGATGGCAAAGCGGTTGCCTCTTTTCGTATGGCTACTAATCGCCGTTACACTACTTCTGCTGGTGAGACTAGGGAAGAGACAGATTGGTTCAGGATTACCGTTTGGGGCAAACAAGCTGAGAGTTGCAATAAATTCTTGTCCAAAGGAAAGCAAGTTTATGTCGAGGGGAAATTGCATGCTCGTGATTGGGAAGGACAAGATGGGCAAATGCGTACTAGTCTTGAGGTAACTGCGGATCGAGTACTTTTTCTCGGTGCCAGGGCTGTGGCTAACCTTCCTGAGGGGGGTGAGCTTGAGCCTGAGGATTTGCCCTTTGAGTAAAATAAAGGGGAGGGAAATTTGGCTGATATCAGGGGAGTAGGTACTGAGAGAGTAAGGGGAGCAGCGAGGAACTTCGTTACTAAACCAGCTGTTTGTCCTTTTTGTGTGGGGAAAATGAGAATAGATTACAGAGATGTTTCTGTGTTATCACAGTGTATTTCTGACCGTGGCAACATTTGGTCACGACGGAGAACCAAGGCTTGTGCTAAACATCAACGGTGTCTAGCGCAAGCTATAAAGAGGGCTCGTTTTTTGGCCTTGTTACCTTATGCCCCCAGTCATATTTGGAAAACTGGTGGTGTGGGCTTACATCGATCGAAATCTTAGGATAGCCAGATGCCGAAGCGTACTTATCAGCCAAAGAAACTTTCCCGAAAGCGTAAGTTGGGTTTTCGCGCCAGAATGGCTAGTCGGGGAGGAAGGCGGGTGCTCAAGGCAAGGCGACTTAAGGGGCGTTGGAAATTGACTCCAGTTTAGTTCCATTCTATGAAAGAGTCTCGAGTTTTAACTAAATTAACTAAGAAGACGCAGTATGCATGGGTTTACCAGCGAGGTAGGGTGTGGACAGAGGGCTTGTTGATAATGAAGGCGGTACCTAATGGTTTGGGCTTGAGTAGATGCGGTTTTTCTGTGACTAAGAAAGTAGGTAACGCAGTGCAGCGAAATCGCTTAAAGCGATTACTCAGGGAGGTAATGCATTTGCAAATAATAAAACCAAGCTGGGATGTTGTTTTCGTTGTTCGTCCAAAAGCAGTTACTGCCGATTATCATCAACTAGAAGAGGCGGTAACTAAGTTGTTAACTCGAGCACGATTGCTGGAAGATAGTGATGAAGCAGTTAGCGCTAGATTTAATTAGACTATATCAAATAACGATATCGGAAGTTACTCCCCATTCTTGCCGCTTCCAACCTACATGTTCTCGCTTTGCATGTGAGGCGATTGAAAGGTATGGATTTGTCAAAGGTAGCTGGTTGGCGGTTAAGCGGTTAGCTCGATGTAATCCTTTCTCTGAAGGCGGTTATGATCCGGTGCCGTAGATATAATGTTGTATTATTAAAGTGAAGCAAGTAAGAGTATTAGTGCTCATCGCAGTTTTCCTTTTTAGTTTGACTTTGGTCTCTTGTATACCTGGTAGTAGGACTCAGCCAGCGCAGGGATGGTCGGGAACTACTTTGAGTGATGGCATCCTGTATATGGGCTCTATGGAGGGTGAAGTAGTGGCGGTGAACTCGTCAACCCGAAATTTAGAATGGTCTTATACTCTCCCTGTGCTTTCTAGCGACGGTATGTCGTGTGGTCAAACATCTGTGCCATCTGCAATATATGGTACTCTCGCTGTGGAGGAAAGCCTGGTCTATGTTGGTAGTTATAATGGTGAGGTTCTGGCATTAAGCATGTTGGCTAGAACTCAAGATTTGCCTTTTCCTCAAACGAGAAGTGGAGAGTGGCGTTATCCAAAGACGGAGGAAATAACCGGTGGTATAGTGGGTAGTCCGGTAATAGGCGAGAATGCTATATATGTAACTAACTCTGATGGTAGAGTGTATTCCTTGGATAAGGAATTTGGTGACTTAAATTGGAAGTCAGATATTCTGGATGAAAAGCTGTGGACGACTCCGGTGATTAAGGGCGATACTATTTATGCAAGCACTCTTGATGGTCATATTTATACCTTATCAACCAAAACTGGCAAGAAGCTATCTTGGACTTTTGAATCGGAAGTGGGTTTTGTTTCCTCGCCAGCGCTTTATGATGATACTGTATTTGTGGGCTCCTTTGATCGTAATCTCTGTGCTGTGAAAATAGGTGATGTTGCGACGCTTTGGGAATTTACCGGTGGCAGATGGTTTTGGAGTGCTCCTGTGGTTAAAGATGGCGTTGTTTATGCTGGTTGTCTTGATGGCAAAATTTACGCTGTTGCTGCTGATACGGGCGAGGAATTGTGGGAATTTGATGCTGGAAGTCCTGTAGTAGCTTCGCCGGTTTTGATGGGTGATTTGCTGGTGGTGGCTGCTGAGGCTGGCGACGTATATGTTTTTGACACTAGCGCCAGGCCTCAGGATAAAGCAATGACGCCAGTGAAGGCTATCTCTATTGATGGGTCTATTCGGGGGTCTTTTTGTGCTCAGGATGGCGTAGCCTATATTCGCACTCAGGATAACTGCCTATATGCTCTGGATATTGACGAAGGGAGAGTAAGCTGGAGACTTCCTTTGTCTATTAAGTAGGATTGGAATAATGGCAAATTTGTGGAGTTTGATTATCCTTGACCCTGTGCTTAATTTATTGATTGCCTTGAGCAGTATTTTAGCTGACAGCTTTGGGTTAGCCATTATTGCTCTTACCGTTATTGTTCGTCTGGTACTCCTGCCTCTCACCTTAAAGCAGCTCCGTTCCACTAAGTTCATGCAGGAAATGCAGCCGAAGATTCAGGAGTTGCAAAAGAAGTATGGTAAGAACAAGCAGAAGCTTCAGCAGGAGATGATGAAGGTCTATAAAGAGACTGGGGTGAGTCCCCTAGGCTGTATATGGCCCATGTTAGTTCAGTTTCCTGTTTGGATTGCTCTGTATCAATCCATCATGAAAGCTTTGGCCACCACGCCGGAGAACTTACTGGATTTGTCTTATCATCTTTATTCTTGGCAGGTGATAAATCAGGCGTTTCCTTTAAGTAGTCACTTTTTGTGGCTCAATTTGGGAGGTAGGGGTGACCTTATTTTAGCCATTATAGTTGGCGGCACAATGTGGGTGCAGCAGAAAATGACCACTGCACCCTCTCTTGACCCAAGACAACAGTCAACGAGCAGCATGATGCTAATAATGATGCCGGTCATGTTTGGCATGTTTGTTTTAATGTTTCCCAGTGGATTAGCTCTCTTTTGGGCAGCTTCTAATGTGATTGGTATTATAACCCAGTATTTCATTACTGGTGGTTGGGGTTATCTTAGATTTCGGTCTCCTACCCAAACGGCACCAGCGCAAGGAAGCAAACGGGCATCGTAGAAATAGTCATAGGCTAAGTCAGCACCAAAGCAAATTGCTAAAGGAGAGAGGTTGGATGTATGGAAGAGTTGGAGATAACAGCCAAGACAGTGGAACAGGCGATCGAAGCGGCAGAAAAACGATTAGGGATAAATCGCAGCCAATTTGAAGTAGTGGTTGTTAAAGAAGGCAAGTCAGGAATCTTTGGGATGGGGGGTGAAGAGGCTGTGATTAGAGCAAAGCCATTAGTCCTTCACCTAGCCTCTCCCTTGGAGGGAGAAGAACAAGGTAGGGATGAAGATGCAGTGCAAGTAGCCACTGATGTCTTAGCAAGGCTGCTTAATTTGATGGGAGTAGCAGGCAGGATTGAAGTCTTATCTGATGAAACACCTGTAGCTTTGAATATTGAAGGTGACGATTTGGGTATCTTGATTGGTCATCGGGGGCAGACTCTGGCTTCACTGGGATATATTGTTAAACGCATAGTAGCGGGGCGATTAGAAACGTGGCTACCATTGTCTATTGATGTTGCTGGGTATAAAAAGCGCCGCCATGAATCTTTGCAAAGGTTGGCCTTGTATCTAACGGAGCAAGTAAAATCAGAGCATCAGGCTGTAACTTTGGAGTCGATGCCGCCTGATGAGCGCCGTATTATTCATCTAACTTTAGCTGACCATTCTGAGGTGACGACTCATAGCATAGGTGAAGGTGAGAATAGAAAAGTGGTTATTTCACCGAAGCAGAGTTAGCTCATGTTTCGAAAAGTAAGTGGTAAGGTTGACTTTCCCAAACTGGAAGAGAACATCCTTCGTTTTTGGAGAGAGAATAGGGTTTTTAACAGGAGTGTTGAGGTAAGGGAAGGGTCGCCGCATTATGTCTTTTATGAGGGTCCACCTACAGCTAATGGCAGCCCTGGTGTTCATCATGTGTTATCTCGACTGTTTAAGGACATTGTCTGTCGCTACAAAACGATGAAAGGCTATCATGTACCCCGCAAGGCAGGGTGGGATATGCATGGATTGCCTGTAGAGCTGGAGGTAGAACACTCTCTTGGTTTTAGTAACAAGGTTCAAATTGAGGAGTACGGGGTGGCTCAGTTTAACCAACGTTGTCGCGAAAGTGCGTTCAGCTATATTAAAGAATGGGAGGCTATGACTGAACGTATTGGCTGTTGGATAGATATGGACCATCCTTATATAACCTTGGACAATGATTATATTGAATCTTGTTGGTGGATAGTAAAGAAACTATGGGATAAAGGCTTGATTTATCAAGGCTATAAAGTAACGCCACATTGTCCCAGATGTGGCACCTCCCTTAGCTCGCATGAAGTAGCTTTGGGGTATAGAGACGATGTTGAAGATCCATCAGTTTACATAAAATTTAAGCTCCATGTTCCTTCATTGGCGAATCGTGTTACGAAGCTTAGTTCTATTCTTAAGCCTCCAGTTTTAGCTAACAAGCCCGCTTATTTTCTTGCTTGGACGACCACTCCTTGGACTCTGCCTGGCAATACTGCCTTAGCAGTAGCTCCTCATGCTGGATATAGTGTGATGGAGGGGGATCACGATTATCTTATTCTAGCCACAATGCTTGTGAACGAGGTTGGGCTTAAGGGTTACACTGAACTAGGAGTTGTTCTTGGCGATGACCTTTTGTACCTTGAATATGAGCCTTTGTTTAATCCTCATGATTTTGCTGTGCAGCGTCTGAATCTACCAACGTTGAATGTAGAGGAAACAGGGGAGGGTTTAACCTACCCTGTGGTTGGCGCTGATTTTGTTTCCCTGGAAGAGGGCACTGGTGTCGTTCATAGTGCTCCTGCCTTTGGGGAAGTTGATTTTGATACTGGAATGGCTGAAGGGCTTGATTTTGTTCAACCTGTGGATTTAGCAGGAAAATTTACCGGCAGTTATTCTTTCTCTGGCAAGTTTGTCAAGGATGCTGATCCTCTTATTCTCGAAGACCTCAAGTCGAGGGGATTGCTTTACCGCAGTGAAAGGATTACCCATACCTATCCTTTTTGCTGGCGGTGTGAAGCACCTTTACTCTATTATGCTAAGGAAACGTGGTATATCAAGACGACAGCAGTTAAAGAGAAGCTCATTTCCGGTAATGCTGAGGTAAATTGGTATCCTGATTATATTAAGCACGGTCGTTTTGGCGATTGGCTGGAGAACAATGTTGACTGGGCTTTTTCCCGAGAGCGTTATTGGGGAACACCTCTTAATATTTGGTATTGTTCCTCCTGCGGCAAGTATGAATGTGTTGGTAGCATTGATGAGTTGAAAGCAAAGGCGAATCTCTGTGGATTGAACATGCCTCTAGATTTGCACCGTCCTTATATGGATAAAATTACCTTCGCTTGTTCTGCGTGTGGTGGCGAGATGCAGCGCGTTCCCGAGGTAATTGATTGCTGGTTTGATTCTGGGGCTATGCCTATAGCTCAGTGGCATTATCCCTTTGGGAATAAAGATAAGTTTGAGCAGAACTTTCCCGCTGATTTTGTTTGTGAAGCTGTTGATCAGACTCGTGGTTGGTTTTATAGCTTGCATGCTATATCTACCTTGCTCTTTGGTCGGCCTTGTTTTAAGAATGTGGTTTGTTTGGGGCATGTTGTTGATGCCCAAGGTGAGAAGATGAGCAAGTCGAAGGGTAATGTGATTGACCCTTGGGCAGTAGTTAATGATTATGGCACTGATGCCCTGCGCTGGTATATGTTGGTTTCTGCATCGGGAGAAGATAGCCATCGTTTTTCTATTCAGACGGTTGCTGAAACCATGCAAAAAGTTTTGCTTACTTTGTGGAATACTTATTCTTTTTTTATCCTTTATGCCAATATTGACCGTTTCGCTCCCCAGCCTTCAGCCTTATTATCTCTAACCTTGCTGGATATTTGGATTATCTCGGAACTTAATCGGCTTGTAGAAGGGGTAATCAGAGCACTAGACGATTATAACCCCACCTTAGCGGCGCGCCAGATTGAGAAATTTGTGGATAATTTATCTAATTGGTATGTAAGGAGGAATCGCCGTCGATTCTGGAAGAGTGAGAACGATGCTGATAAATTAGCAGCATATACTACTCTGTATCAGTGTTTAGTGACTTTGTCTCGACTTTTGGCTCCTCTTACCCCGTTTATTGCTGAAGAGCTTTATCAAAACTTGGTTTGCTCTGTTGACCCTAAAGCTGAGGAGAGTGTGCATTTAACTGATTTTCCTGTAGCAGATGTGGCTAAAATCGATGATGAGTTGAATAGCAATGTTAAGCTGGTCAGGAAAATAGCAAGCTTGGGCAGGGCAGCACGAGCTAAGGCTGGGATTAAAGTACGCCAACCGTTGGGGGAGGTTGTGATCAAGGTGGAATCTAAAAGGGAAAAGGAAGCTTTCGGCAAGTTGGCCACTGAAATAATGGAAGAGATAAATGTCAAAAAGGTTGTTATTCCGGACCCTACAGATGAAGGCTCTTGTGGGGAATTTTCCTTAGGTATGCCTGGTTATAGCATAGCCAGTGATGCTAAATATTGGGTAGCAGTAAACACTGAATTATCTCCTGAATTGGTGGCTGAGGGGCTAAGTAGGGAAATTGTGCGTCATCTTCAAACTATGCGTCGCGTTGCCAAATTCGAAATTGCCGACCATATTGTTGCCTATTATCAAGCAGAGGAAGGGGTCAAGCGAGTGATAATTGATTTCGCTGGCTATATTAAGCAGGAAACATTATCTCGGGAGCTTATTGATGGCATTCCTCCAGCCGAAGCTTATACTGAGAAACATCGCATCTCGGGCAGCGATGTTCTATTAGCAGTCAAGAAGGTGGACTAACCCCACGGTGGTGGGCTTTGAGTTAGTTGAGCCGAGGTTGTTTTGGTATCCTCGCCTCTGACGAAAGTTATTTCTACATTCTGTCCAATTTGGCTATCACCAATAGCCTGGACGAGGTCGTCACAGTTATTTATCTCCTTGCCGGCAAAGCGAATAATAACATCGCCCTCTTGTAATCCAGAGGCATCGGCTGGACTATGCTCACACAGCTTTGTAATAAGTGCTCCCTTATCAATTGAAAGATTGTTCATTCTGGCTACAAGGGAATCCACAGTGTATAACCCTACTCCCAACCAGGGGCGAGTTACGTAACCCTGGTGGATTAAATCCTCAATGATAGGTTTGACGGTAGTGGTGCTTATGGCGTAGCCCATGCCTTCTACCCTAATTGCAGCCATCTTAACGCTAGTAATGCCCACTACTTCGCCACTCATATTTACCAGTGGGCCACCACTGTTGCCAGGATTGATAGCAGCGGTGGTTTGGATTAAGCCATACAGGGTATTTCCTTCAACAGTCACTGAGACATTTAAGCGGCTGACGATGCCCTCGCTGGCTGATACACCTTCTCCCATAGCATTGCCAATAGCTATTACCCAATTGCCTACAGCAAGCTGAGATGAATCGCCCAGTGAAGCGTAAGGCAAATTGGGCACTTTGATTTTGAGCACCGCCAAATCAGTCAAAGCATCAGCGCCCACTATGTCGGCGGGAAAAGTTCTGCCGTCATTTAGCTGCACTTTTATATTTTTGGCATCCTTGATTACATGGTTGTTAGTAATAACGTATCCCGCATCATCAATAATTACCCCGGAGCCAGCGGCAGGCTGGGTATATTCTTGATGGAGAATATCGTAAGCTACCATCTCAGTAGTGACGGAGACCACGGAGGGCATTGCCTTTTTAACAACGAGAGCAATGTTGGGTAATGGAGTGGATGTTTGGCTACTTCCCGAGGGGAATGTCCAGTTAGGGTTGGTGTGCTCAGTTGGGTTGCTGGGAGGAGCTGGAGCTGGCGTAGACGGGGCTGGAGTAGGTGCCCAAGGTAAAGATAGAGAGCAACCGGTAGAGCTTAAAACCAGACTTATGAATACCAGAGCAGTAAGGATATATTTGATCTTCTTTGGCATCTTAGTCTGCTGCTGATTGTAGCACTGCTATTCTTCACCAGTCAAAAATTGCGCCGGGGATTAGAGATGAAGTGACTTAATCTACTGTGAGTGATATACTAC
>CAZEQL010000007.1:0-31470 GCA_964514415.1 uncultured Dehalococcoidales bacterium | reverse complement strand
ACTGGTTCACTATCGGTCATCAGCAGTATTTAGCCTTGGAGGGTGGTCCCCCCAGATTCCCACAGGATTCCTCGTGCCCCGTGGTACTCAAGAACACAAGCAGAGACTTCACTCTTTTAACCTACGGGACTATCACCTTCTATGGTTGCCCCTTCCAGAAGCATTTAGCTAAGAGGAAGTTTTGTAACTCTGTAACAGACCTTGGAATCTGTTTCTTGTGCCTTACAACCCCAGGATAGCTTAGGTCCCAAGCCCACTTAGCTACCTCGGTTTGGGCTCTTCCCCGTTCGTTCGCCACTACTTAGGGAATCTCTTTTGATTTCTTTTCCTTGGGTTACTTAGATGTTTCAGTTCACCCAGTTCCCTCTCGCTTTAAGCGAGTGCTTGGGTTTTACCCAAGCGAGTTGCCCCATTCGGGAATCCCCAGCTAAGCTAGCTAGACAGCTCACTGAGGCTTTTCGCAGTCTTGCCGCGCCCTTCTTCGGCCACTGATGCCAAGGCATCCACCCTACGCCCTTTTTCCCTCAACCTACACCAGATTGAACACAAAACCTATTCAATTTTTAACGTACTGAACCTAGCTCCGCTTCGGAGCAACGTATATTATATAATATGATCCTTCCCATTGTCAAACAAACGTGCCCGTTCATAGGATTGGAGACATATCAGCTTTTATGGTTTTTGTTTCGCTGACGTATTTGTGAGATTGCAGATGCGGACCTGCCGCCCCAGACTAAAACTATTACGAGAAAAAGGAATGTTCAAAACTGAGGGTGGTGAAATAAAACCCACACAGCAGGTTTTAACAAATTTTCAAATTTTACCTAATTGACAAATAGGTTACATCTGCCTATATTATAGTAGTGGCTGTTGGGGAAGGAACTAAAACAAACCTCCAGGTCTATTGTTATCTCCAGAGATTAAAATAAAAAATAAGGAGGACTTGAGTTATGTCAATATTTTCTGGTAGTGAGCTTATTGAAATTGCCATAGGCATAGAAAGAAACGGGATTGTCTACTATGAATCGCTGGCTGAATCAAGCACGGATGCTTCACTGAAAGATACTTATAACTATCTAGCTAATATGGAACGTCAGCATAAAGAAATCTTCCAAACCATGTTGGGCTCCGTAGGCAAGTATCAACCAACGTATGTTGGTGAAAATGAAAGGGAATATGAGCTCTACCTCAAGGCACTCGTTGACTCAGCAGTATTCACCAATGATGAGGTCGCTCGCCAGATGGCCCAAAAAGCATCTAATCCAGCCGAGGCGATTCAAATAGCACTGGGGGCAGAAAAAGATTCCATTGTATTCTACTCTGAGATGCGCGACCTCGTACCTGAGAAAGATCGGCCACTCATCAGTGAAATAATCAATGAGGAGAAATCACACATAAGACAATTGTCTAGCCTTAAGAAACAGTTTGCTTAAAAAAAGGGAAACCCGAATATGAATGTCCCACCGACCTGACGAGATATTTGGTTAAAACGGAGCATTCCACCTTGGATAGCGGTTAAATAAGTTATAGGAATGGTGGCGGATGTAAATTGTGCTAAACATTAGGCAGCTCACGGTTGAGGTGGAAGGCAGATAGATTCTGCATAATTAATATAGATAAGATAAATATTGAAGGGCTGCCACCTATGTTCAGCGCCGAATTGCAATGAGCTATTGAAGCCGGCGAAGGAGATATTATGTAGCAAGGCCATTAGGACAAGACCCACCAGAGTAGTAAGTTCCACGATGGTGGACACTGCCATCATCAAGAGAGGGGAGAATAATGGATACTAGGGTATTATATTTGATAAGTTATGGGTTATATGTAATAACCTCGATCAAAGGAGATAAGATTAACGGGCAAATTGCCAACACCCTGTTCCAAGTTACCTCCGACCCACCTACCGTTTCAATATGTATCAACAAACAAAATCTTACTCATGATTTCATTCGTGACAGCCATGTTTTCGCAGCTTCTATCTTATCCCAGGATACTCCTCTCAGCTTCATAGGAAACTTTGGTTTTAAGTCGGGAAGGGATATAGACAAATTCGCCCAGGTGAATTACAAGGCGGGAAAAACAGGGGCTCCCATAGTTCTGGAGCACACCCTGGCTTATCTGGAAGCCAGGGTAGTTAACAAAGCTGATGTCGGGACCCACACCATTTTCATTGGGGATTTAGTAGAGGCAGAAGCTTTAAGAAGCGGCGAACTTATGACTTATGCTTATTATCATCAGATTAAAAGAGGCACCACTCCTAAGACGGCTCCCAGCTACATTGAAGAGAAAAGGGAAGTAGCACCCAAAATGGCGAAATATAAATGTACTGTTTGTGGTTATATCTACGACCCCGAGCTGGGCGACCCCGAAGGCAGCATAAAACCAGGAACGCCTTTTGAGGACATACCCGATGACTGGGTTTGCCCTGTGTGTGGCGTCAGCAAAGATCAGTTTGAAAAGATAGAACGGTAACAAAGAGAACGATGGAACTTAAGGGAAGTAAGACTGCTGAAGCATTGCAAAGCGCCTTTGCTTCAGAAGCGCAGGCTTATACTAGATACATGCTTTTTGCTGCTGCCGCCAAGAAAGCCGAACTTGAACAGGTAGCTGACATATTTTCAGAGGTGGCTAGAAATGAAGCCGAACACGCCGAGCATGAGTTCAATTTTCTCGGCGGGTTTGTAGATACCAGGGAAGATTTGAAAGCAGCGGCCAAACGCGAGCATTACGAGTGGACTGAGATGTATCCCGAATTGGAAAAGATGGCCAGGGAAGAGGGCTTTACTGAAATTGCCGATTTCTTTCACAAGATAAGCAAGGTCGAGGAGAAACATGAGAAACTATTCCTGCAATTGCTGGAGAGCCTGGAAAAGGACCAATATATCGAAGGAAGAACAGCAGGACATTCTGCCGTTGATATGGCTCAGCTCATGTTGCCCCACCAGGCTAACCCAGCGGGATATGTTCACGGTGGGGAATTGATGAAGATGATGGATAATGCTGCAGGTGTCGTCGCCTCCCGTCATGCACATACCAGCATTGTAACCGCAAATGTAGAGGAGATAAATTTCCACCACCCCGTACGTGTTGGAGACCTGGTCTTGATACATGCTCAACTCAGCTTCGTCAGCCATTCATCCATGGAAGTTCGCATAAAAGTTGAAACAGAGGATCTTACCACGGGATTCAGTCTTCAGGCATTGACCGCCTATTACAACATGGTAGCTCTGGATACCAATGGGCGACCCACGCATGTGCCATCCCTGATAATAAGCACCGAAGAAGAAGAAAGGCTTTTCAACAAAAGATTGGCAAGATATCAAGATAATAAGAAGAGGAGGAGAGAGCCGAATGAGAGCTAGGGAAATAAGACCTGACATTTACTGGGTGGGCGCAGTCGACTGGGATAGGCGGATGTTCGATGAACTCATCCCCCTTCCTGATGGCACAAGTTATAACTCATATCTGGTCAGAGGCAATAAGAAAACAGCACTCATCGACACAGTGGACCCTACTGAGGGGAGTGTACTGATAAATCGTCTAAAACAACTCGGGCCTGAGAGTATAGATTACATTATTGCCAATCACGCAGAGCAAGACCATTCCGGCGCTATACCTCGTGTTTTAGAGATATATCCCAATGCCAAGGTAGTCACAACCCCCAGAGGGAAAAACATGCTTGTCGACCTCCTGCTTATCCCCGAAGATAAATTTACCACCGTAAGCGATGGCGAGACCCTGCCCCTAGGAGATAAAACTTTGGAATTTATCCATGCCTCATGGGTACACTGGCCAGAGACTATGCTCACATATCTTCGGGAGGATAAGATACTCTTCCCCTGCGACCTTTTTGGCTCTCATCTGGCCACCACAGACTTGTACGTAACCGATAAGTGTCAGGTCTATGAGGCAGCCAAGAGGTATTACGCCGAAATAATGATGCCGTTTCGCACCAATATTCAGAAACACCTGGAAAGGATAAAGAATTATCAAATTGACATCATTGCTCCCAGTCACGGTCCTATGTACGACAAGCCTGACTTCATTTTGGAAGCCTACCGAAGCTGGGTCTTCGACCCACCCAAGAACCTCGTGGTCTTACCCTATATCTCCATGCATGGCAGCACTCAAAGAATGGTAGAATATTTCACCGAAGCTCTAGCTGAGAGGGGTGTTGCTGTAAAGCAATTCAACCTAACCCATACAGACATAGGGAAACTGGCTATAGCACTGGTAGATGCAGCCACCATGGTTATAGGGACACCTGCTGTTCTGGTCGGGCCACATCCCAACGTCGCCTACGCTGCACTTCTAGCCAATGCCCTAAGACCCAAACTTCAGTTCGCCTCTATAATTGGCTCCTATGGCTGGGGCAGTAAGGTTGTGGAACACCTTCAAGGAATGATCCCCAACCTCAAGGTGGAGATACTAGACCCCGTGCTTACCCGAGGATTCCCCAAGGAATCTGACTTTCAGGCTCTGGACTACCTAGCCGGCACCATCGCCCAAAAACACAAAGACCACGACTTCGCTTAGCAACGTTTTGGCCAAAGAAGGAGGTGATAAGGATGGAAATAAAACTACTTGCATTTCCCCCAGAATGAAGTTGAGTGCGAGGAGTGCTCCTTCAAATTTTCCGGGGGCATGTAAATAAGACAAGGAAAAGGGGGTAAGAAAATGAAATTCGGAGACATTCTGAAAAGCAAGGAGTCTGAGGGAAAAGAGAAACACGTTCCGATAATTGAAGTCGGCAAAGGCAAGGGGGAAAGCGGAGCCGATATCGTCCATGTAGTGGTGGGCAAGGAGACTCCTCACCCCAACACCATAGAACATCACATCGTATGGGTGGAACTTTATGGAGTGAAAAAAGAAGGACAAGTAATCAGCCTCGGTCGTTGTGCCTTTGCACCCTCATACACCAATCCCAACGTCAGGTTCCAGGTGCCGGTGGAGCAATTCAAAGCCTTCTGCGCTCTGGCCTACTGCAACATACACGGCATATGGGAAAACTGCATAGAAGTCTAATTAGAAGACGCAAAGGAATGACGATTTGTTAAGAGACAAGAGGATAATTATGTAAACTTAACAACTAAGTCTATAATAGAGGAGAAGTTAAAACAGAGGAGGGTAAAAATGGAGGAAGTAAGAGAGCAAGCAATCAGCCTTCCCCGAATAGGCGAACCAGCACCAGCATTTGAAGCAGTAACCACACACGGAGTGCTTAAACTGGAGGATTTTAAGGGAAGCTGGCTGATCATCTTTTCCCACCCAGCAGATTTCACCCCTGTATGCACCACCGAGTTTATCGCCTTCGCCGAAATCTACCCCGAGCTGAAAAAACGGGGAGTCGAGCTTCTGGGCTTGAGCGTTGACAGCGTTTCCTCACATATCGCCTGGGTGCGGAACATAGAGGAGAAAATAGGAGTGAAGATACCATTCCCTGTCATAGCTGACCTCAACAAGGAGGTTTCTACCGCCTATGGCATGATTCACCCAAGTCAGAGCAAGACCGAGACCGTCAGATGCGTGTTCATAATAGACCCCAACCAGATTATCCGCACCATACTCTATTACCCGCTGACCACCGGCAGGAACATGGATGAAATATTGAGAATAGTAGACGCACTGCAAACGACAGACAAAAATGCCGTAGCCACTCCTGCTAACTGGAGACCTGGCGACTCCGTCATTGTGCCGCCACCAAATACGCAGGAAAAGGCCGAGGAGAGACTCAAGCAGGAATACGAGTGCGTGGACTGGTATCTATGTAAAAAGAAGCTGTAGGCAAAGGGGGGAAACATGGCTTGCATTAGCCCAGATGGTAAACCTACCGAATCAGGCACAAAGATGCTCCGTGCGCTAGAATCAGGGCTGGAAGCTCCTGAAGAAATCGCTAAGAAGGCCAGTCTCCCGTTATTCAGGGTGAGAAGTGGGCTCCGCGAACTCACCCAAGCTGGCTTAACTAACCAGAAGGATGATAATTACAAGCTATCATCCAAGGGAATTGAATTGCTGGATACCCTGTCCTCCTAGCTGGCAAAAATATAGAATATTACATGAGGAAAGCGACAAGAAACTACCTTGTGGGCATCTTTATGTTTCTGTTAGCCCTGTTCGAAGGGGTATCCGGGTTTGTACTATGGCTTGTCTTACCTAAAGGCGGAGGTTACAGGGGAGGTAGAGAGACACTTGCAGAAGCCACATTCCTGTGGTCCAGAGATACCTGGATTGCCCTCCACGATTGGGTTGGCGTTGCACTGGCAGTAGTAGTAGTAATACATGTGATTCTCCACTGGAAATGGATAGTACACATGACCAAGAGATATCTCGGAAAAACGAATAACTAAGGAGGGAACCAATGGACAGAAAGGAAATCATCGCCCTGTTGAACCAGGACATCGAAGGTGAGCACGGCGCTATTATCCAGTACCTGACCCACGCTTACGCTATGGGTGAAGGTGAGATGGCTTGCGAGATTGAAGCCATCGCACGGGAGGAAATGCGCCACCTGGATTGGTTAGCTGAAACCATAGTTAAGTTGGGCGGCACACCCAGCCTGAAGAAAGGGCTCATGCGTATGAGTGGCAAGTCCGTGGCGGACTGGATGAAAAAACGGCGTGCTATTGGAACAGGATGCCATGGCTCCATATAGAGAGCACATCAAGGCTATTGATGACCCCAGGATAAAACGTCTGCTACAGCGAATCTTATCCGATGAAGAATCACACCACCGTGATTTCGCCCACTTCGTAGAGAAGGCGGAAAGGGGAAACGCCAAAGACGTAAGAGGCACCCAAGAGGATAGAACCACCCAGATCCTTAACTGGGGCATTAAGCATGAATATACCGTCATCCTCCAGTACCTGTTACACTCATACACGACAGATAATAAAGACGTTAAGCGAGAGATGGAAGACCAGTCCATCAACGAGATGCAGCACCTCGGCTGGCTATCAGAAAAGATGATTGGTATTGGCGGCAATCCCAGAATCGAGCACACTGCGGTCGACCAATCCACAAAGACAGCCGACATGTTGAGGGCAGATATCAACATTGAGAATGAGGTGGCCGCCGAGTACGGCCGCGCCACAAAGGAAATCAGCGAAGTTAAATTGAAGGGCCTTCTCAGCCGCATAAGAGACCATGAGCTATACCACGCTGAGGTATTCAGCGCCCTCCTGAAAGAAGAGGAGACTTCAAGCTGATATTGCCAGATATAAACCTGCGCCATTGGGCTTGTCCAAACAGCTACGTGATATCTCAAGTAGCCATTTATGCCATTATGGGTATCAGGCGGGGATAAACCCCACCACTGCAGTTTATATCTTGTAGTGTCGGGGCTTCTCCCCAAGCAGCTGTGTCATTCATTCCATCTAAACGAGATCAACAAACTTAACCCTAGAATAGACAATGCAGTATATTGATTTCTAATCGTGAAAGGTGTATATTTTTATAGAAGGGAATAAGGGAGGTGTTTGAAATTGCCAGAGATAGAGATTGGTAAAGTAACTGATTTTTTTGCTAAACCTGTGGTAGCCGGCATAGAGTTAAGTGGCACGTTGAAAATAAAAGATAAAATCCATATCAAAGGCAGTACTACAGACATAGAACTTCCTGTCGAATCCATGCAGATTGATCGAGTTGATATTTCTGAAGGCAAGCGTGGCGACCTTGTCGGCATAAAAGTCCCTGATAGGGTGAGGCGGGGTGACAAAGTCTATAAGGTTACTGAATAACCTTAACCAAATTCGCCATTTCAATAGCGCTTACCGCAGCAGCAAAGCCTTTATTGCCTTCTTTAGTCCCGGCTCTCTGAATAGCCTGCTCCAAGGTATCAGCAGTAATTATGCCTTGTATTACAGGTAACCCAGTGTCTAAGCTCACCCTACCAATTCCTCTATTTACCTCAGAAGTTACATATTCAAAGTGTGGAGTCCCACCACGAATCACTGCGCCAAGGCATATCACAGCATCATATTTACCACTCTGTGCTAACTTTTTGCTTATAATTGGGATTTCTAAGCAGCCCGGACACCAAGCAACATCAATATCCCCTTCATCAACACCGTGACGCAGCAACGCGTCTTTCGCCCCCTCAAGTAGCCTCGTGGTTATCAACTCGTTAAAACGGGAAACAAGCACGGCAAATTTGAGACCTTTTCCTAGTAACTGCCCTTCATAGTACTTAACCATCGATCACCTCCAAACTCTAAATGAGATTGCTTCGTTTTGCTCACAACGACATCTCTCTAAATCCTAAATATTTACGATTTTAGATTCAGCATTTTCTTCCTGTATGCCTAGAAGATGCCCCAGCTTCTTTTGCTTGGTTTCCAGATAATGAATATTATAAGGGTTGGACGGAGTTATCAGTGACACAAGCTCCACTATCCTAAGTCCATAGCTTTCCAACCCAACCACCTTTTTGGGATTATTAGTAAGCAGTCGAATATTATGTAAACCTAAATCAGCTAAGATTTGGGCACCAATTCCATAATCCCTTAAATCTGGAGCAAAACCCAAAGCTATATTTGCTTCCACGGTGTCCATTCCCTGGTCCTGGAGCGCATAGGCGCGAAGTTTATTGTGAAATCCAATCCCTCTTCCTTCTTGCCTCATGTAAAGGAGAACACCTCGATCCTCTTCAGCTATGTTTTGCATCGCCAAAGCAACCTGCTCACCACAATCACACCTCAAACTGCCAAAGACATCCCCAGTAAGACATTCACTGTGGACGCGTACCAACACTGGCTCATCACCTGATATATCACCTTTGACTAAAGCAACATGCTCAGCAGTATCAACAATACTTTTATAAGCAATGGCGGTGAAGTCGCCATATTTAGTGGGCAGCTTAGCCTCAGCTACCCTTTGTATCAGTTTTTCATGCCGACGCCGATGAGCAATCAACTCAGCAATGGTTATAATCCTTAAATTATGCTTATCAGCCATAGCCTCAAGCTGAGGTAAACGTGCCATAGTACCATCTTCGTTCATAACTTCACATATGACACCGGCAGGATAGAGTCCAGCCAACCTAGCCAAGTCAATAATGGCTTCTGTGTGCCCTGCTCGTACTAATACCCCACCTTCCCTGGCTCGAATAGGAAACACATGCCCTGGTTGAAGCAGGTCATCTGGTTTAGTATTGGGATCGAGTACTGTTTTTATGGTTTGTGCTCGATCAAAGGCAGAAATACCAGTAGTCACTTTATCCCTTGCCTCAATAGACACTGTGAAGGCAGTAGAATGTCGTGAAGTATTATTCTGAACCATCATCGGTATTGCTAATTCATCAAGCCTCTGACCAATAATAGAAAGGCAAATTAGTCCCCGCCCATATCTGGCCATAAAATTTATGGCCTCAGGAGTAACTTTTTCCGCGGCTATTGCTAAATCACCTTCATTTTCGCGAAACTCATCATCAACAATTATGACAAATTTACCCGCCTCCATATCTTCAATTGCCTCCGGTATAGTAGCCAACATCTTAAAGTCCCTCCACAAATCCATATTCCTTAAGAAAATCGAAGGTTAAGCCTTTATTTTTTCGCTTCTCAATCCTTTCTACATATTTAGCCATGATGTCCGTCTCTAAATTGACTATGTCACCAGGTTTTCTATTTCCCAAGATAGTATGTTCCAAAGTATAGTCTACTAGAGACACAGCAATGGAAAAATCATCAAGCACAACAATAGTGAGGCTGACACCATCAATAGCAATAAAGCCTTTATCCACCATATAGGGCATTAGTTTTGCCTGTACCCAAATCTTCATAATACGTGCAGTCCCTTCAATGTTTACCTTCACTACCTCTCCTGTATCTTCAACATGTCCCGATACCAGATGGCCGCCAAGCCGCCCACCTACTACCAACGCCCTTTCTAGATTTACTTGGTCACTATAGTGAAGTCCACCAAGATTAGTGCAGCGTAACGTCTCAGGCATGACATCAACACCAAGGCTATAGCCACTCAGAGAATTAACCGTTAAGCACACACCGTTAACAGCTACACTATCACCTATTTTAGTTCCCTCGAGTATCCTATGAGCTTCAAAGGCTAAGTGGCTTGGGCTTGTTTCCCTAACTATGCCAATTTCTTCAACTATTCCGGTGAACATACCACTACACCCATGAAGATCTAAGATTCCTTCGGGATTCCCTCCTTCACGTATCCGCTGACTAATATATCATCGCCGAAACTCCTCATACTAACTTGATTAAGGTGTAAAGCCTCAGCTATGTTATTAACTCCATTCCCTCCCACCGCACTCTTAGCCTTATCACCACCAATGATGATTGGCGAAATGAAAGCTAACACTTTGTCCACTAAATGGTGGTCAAAAAGCGAACCAAGAAGCTTGCCCCCTCCTTCCACTAGAATGGCGACAACTTCTCGTTTCCCCAGTATCCTCAATAACGCCTCAATATCTACCAAGCCCCCCTCGCCTGGCACTTCCAGCACTTCAGCACCTGTCTGAGTAAATTCCTCTTTCTTTTCATGGTCAAAAGGTTCCACCACGGCAAGCAAAACTTCCCCCGGTTGCTCAAAAATGTGAGCATCCAACGGTACTCTCCCTTTACTATCAACAACTAGACGTAGCGGTTGCTTCTTTCCCGTGCCGCCTTTGCCACCACATCCTCTAGCAGTGAGGCGAGGATTATCAACAATAACAGTATTTACTCCTACCATTATAGCATCGACAGTATAGCGTAAAGTATACACATACTTCCTTGCCCCATCACTCCCTATCCACCTAGAATCACCAGTTCTAGTAGCAATCTTACCATCAATGCTCATGGCAAATTTAGCCATAACAAAGGGTAAGCCCGTGGTAATATATTTAATATACGCCTCGTTTATCTCATAAGCTTCTTGCTGACATGCACCTACACAGGTCTTAATGCCAGCTTCATTTAGCTCCCTTACCCCACGCTCCGAAATCAATGGATTTGGGTCAAGCAACGCTATATGAACCTCTGCGACACCGGCATCAATTATAGCTTGGGTGCAAGGCGGAGTACGCCCAAAATGACAGCACGGCTCCAAGGTAACATGCATAGTAGCACCCCGCGCCCTGTCACCCGCTTGCCGAAGTGCCATCACCTCAGCATGGTCAGAACCCACCGGTTGTGTATATCCCATACCTACCACAATTCCATCTTTAACAATTACTGCTCCTACCGCTGGGTTGGGGCTGGTATATCCTGTAGCCAGTCTAGCCAAAGAGAGAGCATATTCCATATAATCTCGAGGATGCATTAACACTTATTTCTCCTTGAGAAATTCCTTATACTATCTAGTAGTGGTAGGCTCACTTTGTTTCTGATATTTACTTTTTAACTCAGTAGAACCATATAATCTTTCCACAGGAGAAGTCAAGCGTAGGAAAGAGATTTGGCCAATCGCCATTTGATAATACAGAGCTCTGGTAACTTAGCCACAACTGAATACAAACTAGATTCAGAGGATCAATAACTATTCTCCCCTTAGCAATCTCCTCCTTTGTTATTCGATCGCTAAGCACCATGTTCTTAGCATTGTAACATCAGCTTTAACCAAGTGCAAAATTAAATTTTTCCTTACAAAGCGAAATAAATAGAGATACTGGCTATCATTTTGATATAATAAGTAATAAGAGAACATATATAAGAAACGAAACTCTATTTTAAGCTTTACAACGGAAGGTTAAAGTTATGGACATCAGTATTATCATCATTATAGGCATGGTAGCTCTGGTAGCATTGGCATTCTGGATAAGAACGAAGCAGCTTCATCGGGCTGCTGTAGAGATCGTTGAACGCTTCCGTGAACACGGGGCGATAAACGAGAAAAAGGCGAAGACCTTGGAGGAGCTAGACATTCGCTCCAAACCTAAGCATGCTTTTGTGCTGCGTGACAATCAAGTAGAAGCCTTAACTCAGCTTTTGAAACGAGGCATTATTTGCCCAATCGAACAGGAAGAAAAAGATGCCGCAAAGGTGAGACTTTACTTAGATGAGAACGTAGATAAGAAATAATATACCCCACGGCATGAAAGCGTTTAGCTGTCATCCTAATTTTGAATTCCGACGATAGAAAGAAACCAGAAGAGAAGGGGCTAGATTTTCCCCTTCTCTTCATTTCACTCAGAATTTGAGCTGGGAATAACAATAAATGACAATAAGGAAAGGGGCTTTTGAAATCATTGACCATACTGCTGATGTTGGCATCATCGCCTATGGGATGGATATCAAGGAGCTCTTTTCTAACGCCGCCATGGCTTTGTTTAACTTAATCACAGATACCAAAAACATCAAGGAGAAATTGCGACGTAACCTCGAGATAAGCAGTGAAGATGAAGATAGCTTGCTTGTAGAATGGCTCAACGAGCTTATCTACCTCTTTGATGCTGAGCACATCTTGTTTAACAGGTTTAAAATTGAGAGTTTAAGCCATAACCAGCTTAAGGCTACCTGTTATGGAGAAAACTTTGACCCTCAAAGACATAAGATAAAGACGGGGGTAAAAGCAGCCACATATCATATGTTGAAAGTGGATAAAGATAGTAGTGGCTATAAGGCACGAATAATTTTCGATATCTAGGAGTTAAGATATGCCACAATGGCAAGGGCAACTTATTAAGATAGATAATTATCGCTGGCAAATTCCTCAGAGCTATAAGCCCGGCATGAGAGTCCCTGGTTTAATCTATGCCAGTGAAGACATGCTGGAATCCCTACATGAAGAGCAAACACCAGAACAAGTTGCCAACGTTGCCTTTCTCCCCGGGATAGTTAATTTTTCCCTGGCTATGCCAGATATTCACTGGGGTTACGGCTTCCCCATAGGTGGAGTAGCGGCAATGGATATCAAAAACGGCGTAATTTCTCCCGGCGGAGTAGGTTATGACATCAATTGTGGTGTAAGGTTGTTACGCACCAATCTCCACGAAACTGAAGTGAAACTTAAGATCAACCAGCTTATTGATGAGCTGTTCAGGAATGTACCATCAGGCTTGGGCTCTGAGGGAAAGATAAAGGTAAGCCGAAAAGAGATGGAACAATTAATGGTTGAAGGATCCCGCTGGGCGGTGAGGCATGGTTTAGGTTATGAAGAGGACTTAGAGGTCACTGAGGAAGGTGGCTGCCTAAAAGGAGCTAACCCAAGTAAGATTAGCGACAAGGCGATAAAGAGAGGCATGCCCCAAGCAGGCACACTGGGGTCAGGTAATCATTTTCTTGAAGTTCAGGTAGTGAAGGAAATCTTTGACTCTCATATAGCCAGTGTTATGGGCATTACCGATCTGGGACAAATATTAGTTCTGATTCATACTGGCTCCCGTGGCTTCGGCCATCAAGTGTGCACCGACCATCTGCGCGTCATGGAAGAAGCAGTAGTAAGGTACGGAATAAAACTTCCTGACCGCCAACTCGCCTGTGCTCCTATCGAATCACAAGAAGGCAAAGACTATCTAGCTGCTATGGCATGTGCTGCCAATTATGCTTGGAACAATCGGCAATGTATCACTCACTGGGTTAGGGAAAGCTTCTCTAAAGTCTTTGGCAAAAACCCCGAAGAACTTGGCATGAAGCAAATTTATGATGTTGCCCACAACATCGCCAAGATAGAGGAACATACAGTGGATGGGCACAAACTTAAGGTTTGTGTCCATCGCAAGGGCGCTACCAGGGCTTTCCCAAGGGGGCATAAAGACGTTCCTCAATGCTATAAGGAGATAGGACAACCTGTGCTTATCCCCGGTGATATGGGGCGTTGCTCTTTTATTGCTGTGGGCACAGAGAAAGCTATGGAAGAGACTTTTGGCTCTACCTGCCATGGTGCTGGCAGAATGCTAAGTCGCAGTGCTGCCAAGCGAATTTTGAAAGGCAGGGATGTACTTCGGAAATTACAAGATAGGGGCATCACTGTTAGAACAGGGAGCATACCTGAGCTAGCTGAGGAAGCATCCCAGGCTTACAAAGATGTCACTGAAGTAATTGAGGTAGTTCATCAAGCTGGCATTGCTAAAAAAGTAGCCATGACTGTTCCCCTAGGTGTCATCAAAGGTTAAGTGTTATTTGTCATTCTGCGGGAGCAAAGCGACCGAAGAATCTTGCTCAGGATAAACTCCGTGAAGAATCTTGTATGAAACAAAGCGTAATAAAGCTTCCACCTCCTCAACTAAAAGGCAATGTCTCATTAGAAGAGGCGATAGCAAACCGCAGGTCGGTTCGAAGATACCAGTCAGAACCATTAACTCTGTTTCAACTAAGCCAAATTCTCTGGTCAGCTCAAGGCATCACTGGAGCTAGAAAACTTAGAGCAACACCCAGCGCTGGAGCTACCTATCCTTTGGAAATTTTTGTGCTTATCGGCAAGCAAGCCATAGAAGAATTACAGGTTGGCATTTACCACTATGAAGTGGACTCTCATTCCCTAAGTCTACATCTGCAAGGTGATTTGAGGCGAGACTTAGCCGGAGCAGCCCTGGATCAAGGGTTTATTGCCAATGCCCCGCTAGATATTGTTATTTGCGCCATCTACCCCAGGACTTCCTATAGATATGGCAGACGTGGCGAAAGATATGTCCACATGGAAGTGGGACATGTAGGTGAAAATATCCACCTTCAAGCTGTAGCCCTAGGTTTGGCTACAGTGGAGGTCGGCGCTTTTGACGACGAAAAGGTAAGAAATGTCCTGAAAGTAGAAGAACAGATTAAGCCTCTATATATCATGCCCATTGGCAAAGCCTGATGAAGATTATTAAACCTAGATAAAGTAAAATTAAACAGCTCTATAAAGGAGAAGGGGGTAACATGAAGGAACTAAAGGTATTAACTAAAAAGAAATTTATACTGAGTCACGGTTTTATTATTGGCGGACTTATCCTGCTTAGCGTCGGCCTGGCCTTAAGCCTATGCCCCATTATCCATGGGATAGTCGGCTTAATTATCGCTGGTATCTGGTGCTTTGCTGGCGGTTTATGCTGCGTATTCATCCCTGGCTTTGCTAGGCTAGCAACTAGGAAATAATTAGCTAAGAATCATCTTTTACCAGCCTGCTTGAGCAGCCAATACTCGATACTGTCTGCCAAAGCCAACCAACGAGCGACATAAGAAATGCCTAAGCATAAAAGGCCACCTACATTCCAAAACTTACAGCCTTCCTTAGCCCAATACTCTTCCTTGAGGGCGACCAAGGCTACTTTAAATCTCTGGCCATACCAAGCCGTTGTCTTAAGAGTGCTCCCATCCTTTGCTAAAGCTTCCTCAATCCTTTAGCGCGTCGATGTAGGCTTTAGAGTCAGATATAACAGCAAGACTCGGTAGCACATTATTTAAGGTCCAATTGTGCAAATCACCGCTCCGACTATTGACGCAGTCCTCTAAAATATAGACAAGGTAGCCTCTATTAATGGCGTCCCGGGCAGTAGACTCAATAACAAGGTTGGTGACCATTCCCGTCAGAACTAGATTCGTTATGCCATTGTTACGAAGAATCATGTCCAGGTCATTGTTGCACAAGGCACTTGTGGAGGTGTTGATGACAACTACATCGCTCTCTACTGGTTTGAGCTCGCCAATAATCTCGGCACCCCAGGTACCATCGACATACGCTTCGGCTTCTTTTATACGGCTCATTAATAATGATGGTTTAGCACCAAATTCAGGGACGCCCGGTCTCATAGCCACCCTGACATGAACAACAAGCATCCCTTTTTCTCTGCTTGCCTTAAGAACTGCCTGGGTATGCTCGATATTATGTGCTGCCGCTATCCGTTCTGGGAGATTCTGGGCACGCTTGCCCTCCGGCTTCACAACTTCATTCTGCCAGTGCAATAGCAGAAGTGCCGTTGTAGCTGGATCAATAGTAGTTATATCAGTAGGTGGAGCCACTTTAGCCTTTTTTGGAACTGGTTCTGCTTTTTCCAAGGCAGCTACATAGTGAGTTGAGTCAGATATAACAGCGAGACTCGGTAGCACATTATTTAAGGTCCAATTGTGCAAATCATCGCTCCGACTATTGACGCAGTCCTCTAAAATATAGACAAAGTAGCCTCTATTATTGGCTTCTCTGGCAGTAGACTCAATAACAAAGTTGGTGATCATTCCCGTCAGAACCAGATTCGTTATGCCATTGTTACGAAGAATCATGTCCAGGTCATTGTCGCACAAGGCACTTGAGGAAGCGTTGATGACAACTACATCGCTCTCTACTGGTTGGAGCTCGCCAATAATCTCGGCACCCCAGGTACCATCGATATACGCTTCGGATTCTTTTAGTTGGCTCATTAATAGTGATGGTTTGGCACCAAATTCAGGGGCGCCCGGTCTCACAGCCAGCCTGACATGAACAACAAGCATCCCTTTTTCTCTGCTTGCCTTAAGAACTGCCTGGGTATGCTCGATATTATGTGCTGCCGCTATCCGTTCTGGGAGATTCTGGGCACGCTTGCCCTCCGGCTTCACAACTTCATTCTGCCAGTGCAATAGCAGAAGTGCCGTTGTAGCTGGATCAATAGTTATTTCTGCAGGTTGTGGCAGGGCTGACACAATTTTCTTTTGCACAGTATCCTCCTTTTTATTTTTGCTGTAGTTACTTTAGAAAACTTTTAACTTTTTGCCTAATTTGGGCATATCCAACACCAATATCGTGTATCCTCCGATGTTGGAATGATATTCGAAGTTTACTCCAAATAAACCTCTTTTTAGCAGATTGCTAACCTTCATCCCCTTCAACTATCCTTCTAGCATATAGATTTTTACTATTAAATCTAATGGACTTTCGGTTTTGCTTATGTGGTAATGAACGTCAGCTTTTTGCTTTGCCAGCCTGCTTGAGCAGCCAATACTCGATGCTGTCTGCCAATGCCAGCCAGCTAGCTTCAATGATGTTGGTTGAACTGCCTACAGTCCTCCAATGTTCTTTGCCATCACTAGACTCAATAAGAACTCGTACTTGAGAAGCAGTACCAGCAGTTTCTTCGAGGATGCGTACCTTATAGTCAGCGAGTGTTACAGCAGTTAAGTCGGGATAGAATTCAATCAGGGCTTTACGTAAAGCCCGATCAAGGGCATTGACTGGCCCATCCCCTTCGGCAGCAGTGTGCACTATCCTGTCATCCACTTTAACTTTAATGGTAGCTTCTGACAACAGCTCCTCGTGGTTTCCACTGCTGGGTAGGCGGCGGCGCTTTTCTACCACTACCATGAAATCAACTAGCTCAAAAGGCGGCTGATAGGCGGGTTGAACACGGTGAAGCAACAGGTCGAATGATGCCTCAGCACTTTCATATTGAAAACCTTGATTTTCTAGCGACTTAACCTGCTCCAGCACTTTGGCAATTTCTTTATCCCCAGGAATGGATAGTCCACGCTCTTTAGCTTTGTAAATGATACTCTTCTTCCCTGCCAGCTCGGAAATGACAACACGGGGACGATTGCCAACTAACTCAGGATTTATATGCTGGTAACTATCTACCCATTTCGTTAAGCCAGCAACATGGGTCCCACCTTTATGGGTAAAAGCATTAACACCCACGTAAGGAAGTCGGTCATAATGAGGCAAATTAGCTACCTCTGATACATAGTGGGAGATATCGCCTAGTTTGCTTAGCTGCTTCCCAGTAATACAATCAATGCCTAACTTGAGTTTTAGCGTTGGAATTACAGAGCAAAGATTAGCATTGCCACAGCGTTCACCATAGCCATTAATGGTTCCTTGAACCTGAATGACTCCTGCTCCCACAGCAGCCAGGGAGTTGGCTACAGCAAACTCTGCATCGTTATGGGCATGAATGCCTAAAGGAACAGAGGTTACCTTTTGAACAGCATTAATAGCCTCTGCTATTTGTTGAGGCAATGTGCCACCATTGGTATCGCAAAGAACTACACATTCAGCACCAGCCCTGACAGCACTGGTTATCACCATTAGACTATATTCAGAGTTTGTTTTATAGCCATCAAAAAAGTGCTCGGCGTCGAGGAAAACTCTTAGCCCCTTGGACTTAAGGTAACTTATAGAATCTGAAATCATGCTGAGGTTTTCCTCCAAACTCGTTTCCAGAACCTGGGTTACCTGTTTATCCCAGCTCTTACCTACGATAGCGACTACTCTTGTTCTAGCCTCAAGCAGGGCTTGGAGATTGGCATCTTCGTCTGCCCTACAACTCGAGCGTCTAGTACTGCCAAAAGCAACTACTGTAGCATGACTTAAATTCAATTCCTGCGCCCTAGCAAAGAACTCAGTATCTTTGGGGTTAGAGCCAGGCCAGCCACCTTCAATGAAATCAATGCCCAGCTCGTCCAATTTCTGAACTATCTTCAGCTTATCCTCGACAGAAAAGGAAATCCCTTCCTGCTGAGCGCCATCCCTCAAGGTTGTGTCATAAAGCTGCACTGCTGACATAAAAGGTTTCCTAACTTTTTATCCTTTGGATAATCAACTCTCCCATCTCCCTGGTTCCTACCCTGGTTTTACCTTCCGACATTATATCGTAAGTCCTATAATTTTCTTCCAAAACAGCAAGGGCAGCACTTTCCACAGCTTGAGCTTCAATTTCCAGTTCAAAGGAGTAGCGAAGCATCATGGCGGCACTTAAGATAGTGGCGATGGGGTTAGCCATATTTTGTCCTGCTCGGCGTGGGGCACTGCCATGGATTGGCTCATACATACCGAAGGTTTTTCCTTCAGGAATTCCAGCTAAGCTAGCCGAAGGTAACATGCCCATAGAGCCAGCTAGCATTGAAGCTTCATCAGTGAGAATGTCTCCGAACATGTTTTCTGTGACCAAAACATCGAGGTCAGTAGGATGCTGAATGAGTCTCATAGCGCAAGCGTCGACTAACATATGCTGTAGCTCAACATCAGGATATTCAGCAGAGAGTTCTATAGCAATCTGCCGCCATAGTCGCGATGACTGGAGGACATTGGCTTTATCCACTGAAATTAGCTTTTTGCTGCGATTACGAGCTAATTCGAAACCAACCCTTAATATGCGCTCAATTTCCGCCTCAGAGTAAGACAAAGTATCAACAGCCTGCCTTCCCTCCGGAGTTTGCCACTGTTTCTTAGGCTGGCCAAAATAAAGTCCTCCAGTGAGCTCCCTAACAAAAATCAAATCAACCCCTTCGATTATCTCTGGCTTGAGGGATGTCGAATTAACCAGCATAGGTAAAACTTTTACGGGACGCAAATTAGCAAATAGTCCTAATTCCTTTCTTAAAGCTAAAAGCCCATCTTCAGGATGAACTTTAGCTTGCGGGTCATCCCACTTTGGGCCACCAACAGCGCCTAACAAAACAGCATCACATTCCCTGCACATGTTTAATGTTTCTTCACTTAGAGCTGTGCCTGAAGCGTCTATGGCAATGCCGCCTATCAAGCCATTATGGAAGTGGAATTTATGCCCGAACTTCTCACCTACAGCCTGTAAAACTTTTGTTGCCTCAGCTATAACCTCAGGACCAACACCATCGCCAGCTAAAACTGCTATGTTAAATTCCATGCCTATTTTCGCTCCAATTCGTTTCTAGTATATTCGACCAGTCCCCCAGCATTAATGATTTCCATCATAAACTCAGGATAGGGGCTGGCAACAAATTTCTTATGTTTAGAAATATTGTTAATCTTGCCACTGGACAGATCAACCTCCAGGATATCACCAGCTTCTGTTTCACTTACTGCCTCGGGGCATTCTAAAAGGGGCAAGCCAATATTAATGGCATTGCGAAAAAAGATGCGGGCGAAGCTCTGGGCGATGACACAGGATATGCCACAAGCTTTGATGGCTAAAGGTGCGTGCTCTCGCGAGGAACCACAGCCAAAGTTGGTAGTAGCAACTACAATGTCTCCCGGGGCAATTTTAATTAGGAATTCAGAGTCAATATCCTCCATACAGTGCTTCGCCAGCTCCTCAGGCTCAGAAACATTGAGGTAACGTGCCGGAACAATAGCATCGGTATCGATGTTACTTCCAAATTTGTGAACTTTACCTTTTAATCTCAAATTGTTACCCACTTTCCAAACTGTGTTATGGTTATTGCTACCCTACATATTCGCCCTTTCCTCTTAGCCCGAGATCTCCTCCGGACTGGCAATCCTGCCCATTATAGCACTGGCGGCGGCTACTGCTGGATTACTAAGGTAAACTTCGCTCTTAGGGCTTCCCATTCTGCCGACAAAATTTCTATTAGTAGTGGAAAGACACCTCTCACCAGCAGCTAAAACCCCCATATAACCACCAAGACAAGGACCACACGTTGGAGTGCTTACCACAGCCCCAGCTTCTATAAAAGCCTCAATAAATCCCTCCCTTAACGCCCTAAGGTAAACTTGCTGCGAGCCTGGAATAATGATGCATCTCAATTCAGAATGAACCTGCCTTCCCTGAAGGAGTTTAGCTGCTGCTCTTAAATCATCAAGGCGACCATTGGTGCAACCACCAATCACCACCTGATCCAGTTTTATGTCACCTACTTGGCTTACGGGCTTGGTATTAGAAGGAATGTGAGGAAAGGCCACCTGAGGCTCAATCTTCGATACATCGTATTCAATAACGTTGGCATATCCAGCATCTTCACCTGAATGGCATATTGAATAAGGATGATTGCCGTGCTCCTTCACATATTCCTCAGTCTCGTCATCCACATGGAAAATGCCAGCTTTAGCACCCGCTTCGATAGCCATGTTTGCCATGGTAAAGCGCCCATCCATTGATAGTTCATCAACCGCCTCACCAGTGAACTCCATAACTGAGTACAGTGCTCCATCAACACCAATATCTCCGATGGTATAAAGAATAAGGTCTTTGCCACCAACCCACTTAGGTAATTTCCCGTGATAGACAAGCTTAATCGTTTGTGGCACTTTCATCCATATCTTACCAGTAGCCATAGCTACGGCAATATCGGTCGAGCCCATACCTGTAGCAAAAGCCCCTAAAGCACCATAGGTGCAAGTATGTGAATCAGCACCAACAATAACCTGACCGGGCAAGGCAAGTCCTTGCTCAGGCAGAAGCACATGTTCTATCCCCATCCGCCCTACTTCGAAATAAACCAATCCCTGTTTCAAGGCAAACTCCCGCATGAACTTTGCTTGCTCCGCAGAGAGGATATCTTTATTGGGGCAAAAATGGTCAGGAACCATAACTACTTTTGCAGGGTCAAAAACTTTGGATACTCCAAGCTTGTGAAATTCCCTTATACCTATAGGTGCGGTTATATCATTGGACAGAACTAAATCGACGCTGGCATTTATAAACTCGCCAGGTTTAACCTTCTCCTTGCCAGTATGGGCTGCTAGAATTTCTTCTGCCAATGTTCCCATTAAGGTTGCCTCACTTTCCGCTTTTCCCACGTTAAAGGGAAGGAAATTAATAGTGACATTTCTCTATCCACGGATTTTGGGGATTATCAGCACTATCACTGTGATGAGCGCTGCAATAGCAGCAATGGAATAAAGTCCAGCGCCAGCAGCTAAACCTATAGCAGCAGTTGCCCAAATACATGCGGCTGTGGTTAACCCCGCTATCCCACCATCTCCACGGAAGCCGCGTAAAATAGCCCCAGCGCCAATAAAACCAACTCCAGCTACTACCCCAGCAGCAACTCGTGAGGGGTCAGCATTACCGCCAAAACCAAAAATAGAGACTATGGTGAATAGAGCCGCACCTGAAGCAATACATGCATGAGTGCGCAATCCTGCTGCCTTGCCTTGCCGTTCTCGCTGATAACCAATGCCCGCTCCCAAAGCAGTGGCTAAAAGCAAGCGTAATACCATTTCCAGCCATGGGCTCAACTAAGCCTTCCCCTCCTCAATTACTTTCCTGGCCAAGAAACGGTTTACGGCGTTCATATATGCCTTGGCACTGGCTACAATAATATCAGTGGAGGCGCCACGACCCGTGTAAGTTATGCCATCGCTCTCGATTCTTATCAGTACCTCACCGATAGCATCAATACCTTCAGTAACCGATTTAACAGTAAACTCTGTGAGCTTAACAGGTACGCCAATTATACGATTAATAGCTTTACATACAGCATCCACGGGGCCCGTGCCTAAAGCAGCATCAGCCAGACTTTGCCCATCGGGGGCAACAAGCCTCACTGTAGCTGTGGGCAAGCTATGGTCACCACAGGAAACTTCAACATGGTCAAGATGGTACACCTCAATAATAGTGCGAAGTTCTTCCGCTACTAAAGATTCAATATCTCGGTCTGTAATTTCCTTTTTCTTATTAGCTAACTCCTTGAAGCCTTGGAAGGCATGGTTTAAGGCTTCTTCGCTCAAGGCATAGCCAAGCTCAGCTAATCGCTCCTTAAAACCATGCTTGCCACTTAGCTTACTTAATACCAGGGTGCTCGATGGAATGCCTACTGACCTGGGATTCATAATTTCGTAAGTGATAGCTTTCTTGAGCACGCCATCCTGATGAATACCTGATTGGTGGCGGAAGGCATTTGCCCCAATGATAGCCTTGTTAGCTTGAATAGAAAAGCCAGTGAGTTCACTCACAAGACGGCTTGTCTTATAAATCTGAGTGGTATCAATATTGGTAGTAAGATTAAAGAAATCCTGACGGGTCCTTAGCGCCATAACAATTTCCTCTAAAGAGGCATTGCCAGCTCGCTCTCCGATGCCATTGATGGTGCACTCAACTTGCCGTGCCCCCCCTTGTATTGCCTCAAGGCTATTAGCCACGGCCAGGCCTAAATCATTATGGCAGTGAACACTTACCACTGCCTTACGTATGTTAGGCACATTAACTAAAATTCCCTGAATTAAGCTGCCGAACTCGCCCGGAGTAGAATAACCTACAGTATCGGGGATATTAACCGTGGTTGCCCCGGCATCAATCACCGCTTCCAAAATCTGGTAAAGATAAGCGGGCTCAGCACGGCTAGCATCCATAGGTGAAAACTCAATATCATCTAAGTAATTTTTCGCTCGAGTCACCATTTCCCTGGATAGCTGCAGAATTTCCTCGCGACTTTTGCTAAGTTGGTAGGAGAGATGAATATCCGAAGCCGAGAGGAAAATATGGATTCGAGGATGGCCTGCTTCTTTGATTGCTTCCCAGGCTTTATCCACAGCTTCAGCACTAGCCGAGGAGAGAGCGCAAATTACAGGGCGCTTGACCTCCTGAGCAATAAGGCAGACAGCTTCAAAATCGCTAGCCGAGCTAGCAGGAAAGCCAGCTTCAATAACATCAACACCAAGTCTATCCAATTGCCTGGCTATTTCCAACTTTTCCTGAGCATTTAAGCTGGCTCCTGCCGCCTGCTCCCCATCACGCAAAGTGGTGTCAAAAACGATAACCTTATCCATTTCATTTACCCGCCTACTTCTTCTGCAATCTTTTCTTCAGTTTTTCAACTTTTCCAGGAATCGCGTAAACATCTTTCAGTAGATGCTCCGTAATTTCCAATATTACCCCTGCATCTCGTTCAGTAATTCCACCAAGTAAATCATCTTTCGGGTGAGCTCCATAATTCCCAAATTGTCGAACTTGCGTTGTTATTTCAAACGTCCCCTTACTAATCACCTCTCCCTTATATAAGTCTTCAATTTTTTCAAATAGATTTTTCCCTTTTGCTTGTTGCGAATCAGCCATACTTTCAAGTACTCTCCTACACATTACAATGGTGGCTTTATATGCTTCTGCATCATGGCATTTCTGGGCTTCAATAAAGTCCGCATCAACTTCAGGAGGTGCACCCTCTACAGGCACGAAATCTGAAACTTCAGGCGTCCCTATCAAATAACCTTCGTTGAGCTTGACTCGCATACGTGCCCCACAATCCTCGCAGCGATACATTCCCTCATAGTGCCAGTAAGTATGTACATCCAGACTGTTCACATGTCTGCACTTTGGACACTGGACCTCAGGCAACGCCATCACCTCCTATCATTTCCCTTCAACTCTTCAACCACGGCATCATATCCCTGAGCTTCTTTCCCACAACCTCGATTGGGTGCTGAGCTTCCATTCGCTTCATAGCATTAAAGCTGGGACGACCTGCTTGATTTTCCAGAATCCACTCCCCAGCAAAGCTGCCATCCTGAATTTCCGCCAAAATCTGCCTCATTTCGTCCTTAACCATGTCGTCTATAACACGCGGTCCCCGAGTATAGTCGCCGTACTCTGCAGTATCACTCACTGAATAACGCATATACTTCAAGCCGCCCTGATACATCAGATCAACGATAAGTTTTAGCTCATGAAAACACTCAAAATAAGCAATTTCTGGTTGGTAGCCAGCCTCCACCAACGTTTCAAATCCAGCCTTAACTAAAGAGGAAACCCCTCCACAAAGCACTGTTTGTTCTCCAAAGAGGTCAGTCTCGGTTTCCTCAGCAAAAGTTGTTTCCAGAACTCCAGCTCTGGCGCAACCGATGCCCCAAGCATAAGCCAAAGCAATATCCTTTGCCTTGCCCGAGGCATCCTGTTGGATAGCAATTAAAGCTGGAGCTCCTGAGCCTTCAGTGTAAAGTTGACGCAGCATATGTCCCGGACATTTAGGAGCAATCATGCTAACATCAACAACGGGTGGTGGCATAATCTGGGAATAGTGGATATTAAAACCGTGAGCAAACATCAGGGTTTTACCCTGACACATCTCCTTCTCAACCGACTCGTGATAGATTTTGGATTGCAAGTTATCAGGAGCCAACATAACGATTATGTCTGCTTTCCTAGCCACCTCAGCAGCATTTGTCAACCTAAAACCAGCATCTTGTGCCAAATTCCAGCCTTCGCTGCCCGGTATTTCAGCAACAATAACCTGGCATCCTCCGTCCCTTAAATTTTGGGCATGAGCATGTCCCTGGCTCCCATAGCCAACAATGCCAATTGTCTTTCCTTTGATTAACTCCAGATTAACATCCCTGTCATAATAAATTTTAGCCATATTTTTCTCCTTTCAACTCTTTAAAATTCTAGGAGATGCCCCCACGAGTTAAGGCAATTCTACCAGTTCTGCTAACTTCCTTGATCCCAAAACCACGGAGGAGTTCAAGCAGAGAATTTAGCTTATCCTCATCGCCAGTAACTTCTATTGTTAACGAACTAGAGGCAACATCAATTATGTTAGCTCTGAAAATATCAACAATCTGTATAATCTCGCTTCTTGTTGAAGCAGTGGCCTTGACTTTAATCAAGGCTAGTTCCCTAGCCACCATATCTTCATTAGTTATATCAGATACTCTAACCACATTAATTAACTTGTCTAATTGTTTTCTAACCTGTTCTACTTCGGCGGAATCACCTCCAACAACAACAGTCATACGAGATAAGCCTGGCCGCTCGCTGCGCCCTACTGCAATGCTCTCTATGTTAAAGTCCCGGCGGCGGAACAAGCTAGCTGCCCTATTTAGCACACCAGGTTTATCTTCTACTAGAGCTACCAGAGTATGTTTCATATCAGACAATTCACTCCTTATTTGACGAATCTTGATTTTGAAACCCTAGGCAAATTCAAATTCCTAATTTTTTAGATAGTGCCTCTTTCTAATATCCCTGGCTTGGGCATCTCCAGAATCTTGGCTAAGCTTTCTCCAGGTAGTACCATGGGGTAAACATTTTCCTCCGGTTCAACAACAAAATCGATGAGAAAGGCTCCAGGGTGATCCATCGCCTCATATATAGCCGGAATTACCTCCTCTTTACATTTCACCCTGATACCAGGGATATCATAGGCTTCAGCAATTTTAACGAAATCAGGATTCCAGAGCTTAGTATCGACATAGCGACGTCCATAAAACAAGTCTTGCCATTGTCTTACCATACCGAGATAGCCATTATTGATAATGGCTATCTTTACAGCAATATTCTCTTGTGCTATGGTAGCTAACTCTTGAATAGTCATCTGAAAACCACCATCGCCAGCAATGCACCATACCACTTCTTCAGGGCGACCTACTTTAGCTCCTATAGCAGCAGGAAGTTCAAATCCCATGGTGCCTAAGCCTCCTGAGGAGATGAAACTGTTGGGTTTGGTATAGACAAAATGCTGCGCTGCCCACATCTGATTTTGTCCTACCCCAGTAACCACTATAGCATCACCTTGGGTAGCCTCATAGATCTGGTGGACAACATATTGGGGCAACAATTCGTCATTTTGCCTAATTTCCAATGATGGGTGCTCATAACGCCACTGATCTAATTGAGATAGCCAATCCAGATGGTCTTTACGCTCAATCTCTTCATCTATAGCTTTTAGTACACTTCTGATATCCCCAACTATGGGAACATCTATTGGCACGTTCTTTCCTATTTCTGCGGGATCAATATCAATATGAATAATGCGTGCCCGGGGGGCAAAACCCTTAGTGCTTGCTGTAGCTCTATCACCAAATCTCATGCCAATGGCAATAATAAGATCGGCATTTTGCACTGCCATATTGGCGTAAGCCAGGCCATGCATCCCCAGCATGCCAAAATTAAGTATATGATCCCCCGGAAAGGAACCAATACCAAGCAAGGTATTAACTACAGGTATTTGAGCTTTCTTGGCTAATTCCTTAAGTTCATCGTAAGCTTGGGAAATAATTATTCCTCTACCAGCAATGATAAGGGGTCGTTCAGCTTCGTCAATAAGATTTACTGCTTTTTTAATTTGAGCTGGATGTCCCCGGGAGACAAACTTATAGCCAGGTAAATTAACCTTATCGGGATAAACAAACTCCGCTTCTTCTTGCTGGATATTCCTCGGTATATCAATGAGTACAGGGCCGGGTCTACCTGACTGGGCAATATAAAAAGCCTCCTTAACTGTCCTGGCCAGCTCCGCAACATCAGTGACAAGGTAATTGTGCTTGGTAATAGGAAGAGTAATGCCGGTAATGTCCGCTTCTTGAAAAGCGTCCTTGCCAATAAAAGACCTTGCCACCTGACCAGTTATAGCTACCATGGGCGACGAATCCATATAAGCATTAGCAATCCCGGTTACCAAATTAGTAGCCCCCGGGCCTGAGGTAGCTATACATACACCTGCCTTATGTGTAACCCTGGCGTAGCCATCAGCAGCGTGAGCTGCTCCTTGCTCATGGCGTACCAATATATGTCGAAGCTGAGGATATTGAGGAAAGGTATCATATATTGGTAAGACAGCACCACCGAGAATGCCAAAAATAACTTCAACGTCTTCTTTAATTAAACTTTCGCACAAAATCTGAGCACCAGTTTTCTTCATAAAATATCTCCGTTAATCAGCAAATACTGCCCCAGTGCTAGCTGAGGTCACTTTATCACTATAGCGCTTAAGATAGCCAGCTTTAATCCTCGGCTCAAAAGGAAGCAGTGAACTTAATCGTTGCTCCATTTCCTTCTGGGTCAACTCTACCTCCAACTTATAGCTAGGTATGTCTATTCTAATAATATCACCATCTCTCAAAGCAGCTATAGGGCCCTTCTCCGCTGCCTCAGGAGAGACATGACCAATAGCTGCTCCCCGTGTGCCTCCAGAAAAACGGCCATCGGTAATAAGGGCTACCTCTTTATCCATGCCCATGCCGCTAAGAAGAGAGGTGGGCGTTAACATCTCACGCATTCCAGGACCTCCTTTTGGTCCTTCATAGCGGATGACAATTACCTCACCTGACTTGAATTCACCTTTCATTATCGCTGCCGTGGCTTCTTCTTCACTATTAAAAACTCTCGCCGGGCCCTGGTGAATTAACATTTCTGGAGCTACAGCACCGCTTTTCACTACAGCACCGTCGGGCGCCAAATTTCCAAACAACATGCTAATACCGCCGGTAGCGCTATAGGGCTGTGACAAAAAACGAATTACTCCTCTATCCTTAACCCTGGCATCCTTGATTACCTCGCCTAGTGACTCCCCCAACACAGTTTTCGTTCCAAGTTTCAACAACCCTGATATCTCCTGCATTACTGCCGGGATGCCACCAGCTAAATCTAAATCTTCAATGTGATAATCACTCGCCGGGCTTAATTTGCAGATGTGAGGAACACGGCCACTTACTTCATTTACCAGGGACAGAGGAAAATCGACCCCTGCCTCATGAGCTATCGCTATAAGATGCAACACAGAATTGGTGCTACCACCTAAAGCCATGTCCACAGCGAAGGCATTATAAATAGAATCTTTGGTAATAACTTCCTTAGGTCTGATATCCCTGGCTAATACCTCCATAACTTGCTGCCCAGCTTTATAGGCTAATTGTACCCGCTGTGCTTCCACCGCTGGTATTGTTCCGTTACCAGGTAAAGCCATACCCAGAACCTCGCTAAGACAATTCATAGTGTTGGCAGTAAACATGCCAGCACAACTGCCACAGCCAGGACAGGCGACTGCCTCCAGTTCTCGCAACTCAGCTTCGGTCATCTCACCTCTAGCTACTTCACCTACAGCTTGAAATACCGAAATAAGATCAACTGACTTGATAGCATTTCCCTGGATAAGCTTCCCTGCCAACATGGGACCACCGCTTATGAAAATAGAAGGTAAATTAAGCCTCACCGCCGCCATCAACATTCCAGGTATTACCTTATCGCAATTAGGGATAAACACCAGCCCATCGAAAGCATGAGCTTCAGCCATAATCTCAACGGAGTCAGCAATAAGTTCTCTGCTGGGTAAGCTATACTTCATCCCCAAATGATTCATGGCAATGCCATCACAAACAACCATAGTGTTAACTTCAAAAGGCACTCCACCGCGACTACGGATTCCTTCCTTCACAGCCTGGGCAATAGATTGCAAGTGGACATGCCCTGGAACAACTTCGCTAAAACTATTGACCACCCCGATAAATGGCTTATCGAAATCATCTGAAGAGCAGCCTACAGCGTGCAACAGCGACCTATGAGGTGCTCGCTCAATTCCCTTCTTCACAACATCGCTTTTCATTGCCATGCCTCACACCTTAGATATATTAAATATAGTGTGTAACATAACACAATTCCTACCTAGCGTCAATTTGCCTGCGTTCAGTCATCACCTTGGGCAACTTCTTGGTTACACCCTGCACGACCTTCGTCTCTATGCACGACTTCCTCTTATCGCCCTGAGCAATCCCCCTTGTCACCCTGAATGAAGTGAAGGGTTCCAGGGATTCTTCGTCTCACTCAGCGTAAAAGGTAGATTGTCAAATAACCTTGCTTGGATAGCTCGAATTACAGCCGCCTATGTACCATAATACACTCTTAAACCAGTAAGGAAAGCAAGGTTAATCTTAGATTACAATTATCATCTGCATTAATCACAGGAAGCCTTGTTCAATCCCTAAAGCTGATTTACCGTAGTCACGGCTAGGGCTGCTCAGATATCGGGACAGAGTAGAATACTTGCTCCTTCTCTCCAACCCCACAACTATCCACTAGCACATGCACATCCTGGGCCTCATCTATTCAGGTGTTGGTGATAGTGATGTGATAACTTATCTGGTAGTGTATAGAGTCATCACTTTTGACCATAAATTGGACGCTGGAGCCGAACGCGCTTCCTTTCCTGGCTCAACGATTAGGTACCACTTGGGGTGGCTCGATTTTGATAGGCTCATTGATATCATAGTAACGCATCAGCATTGTAATCTTCACCTCGCCTTGCATTACCTCTCCTGTAGGAGATTCCATTGCTGGTATTTGCACCCCAGATTCTCGCCGTCGAACAAGGCAATCCTTTTTGCTAATCCAGAGTTCTTCATTTATCTTCCACCTGCGTTGCCACTCCCAGGACTGCTCCATAGATTCCAACCTTTCCTGGTATCCTGGCTTTGAGGGGTCTAATGTAGCCCCTGCTTCAGCTTTTTGCTTTTCTACTTTCCGCTCCATATCCACCCTTCCACGGCAGTGAAAACAATCCACGCCATCAAGCCTGTCATTGGGCAGTTTCTCCAGGTCAGTCAGTGAGTCTAGAAGTCCAAACGTCCTTTCTGCACTGGGCATATTGGCATTCAGACTCAATTTCTGGGCCTCTGAAACATTAGAAGGCACTTCGGCTTCTTGCCACCTATCGTCCTCCGAGTCTCGAGTGTACATCTTATCGCCAACGATGATGAATTCTTCCCATTCCCCATCCACATAAGTTTTTTCATGACAGTGATCGGGGGCAACAACCTCCATCTCCAAGGTGGATTCTGAAGTTTTTCCTCCCTCAATATAAGTGTATGTGCCTTTCACACGATATGACTGCACCTCAGTAGTCGTAGCGCAAGCTTGCTGCAAAGCCTCGAGTCCTGCCTCCATGTCGAATGCACTGCCGCCACACCCAACGACGGGCATTACCAAAATGAGGATTAGCCCAATCATAAAATACTTATAGAATCTCATCTCTACTCTCCTTACTAGTAATTACAGTCATTGAATTTCTGTTTACTCCAGCACTATTCGCAGTCAATTCAAGATTGCTAAGAACCTCTTTCTAGAGCCTTTATTTTATTCAACCTCAGAATATGCCTGCCACCTTCAAAATCTGTGGATAGGTAGGTTTTGACAATTTCGAGGGCTAAGTTAATTTCTATATTCTCTCCTCTAAGGCACAAAATGTTGGCACCATTGTGTCGGCGAGCTCGTTGCGCCGCGAAGGTATCCTGACACAAAGCTGCCCTTATTCCTTTTACTTTGTTAGCTGCTATGCTCATGCCTATTCCTGTGCTGCAAACAAGGATGCCTTGGTCAAAGTCACCCGAAGCTACTACTTTTGCTACCTCACGAGCAATATCAGGGTAATCCACTGAGTCAGTGCTATAGCAACCAAAATCACGATAACTATGACCCAGCTCTGGGAGAAATTCCATAACTGCCTGTTTCATTTTAAGACCACGATGGTCACACCCCAAAGCAATGTACATCACTATTTACCTCTTGATATTCCTTGTAGGCTCTCTCTATTTCATACATGGGTATAATACCCTGACGCAAAATTAGTGGCACAGCACTTCTGCCATCTACTACAGTTGATTCCCTACCACCAGGACATTCGCCTCCATCAATAACAAGATCAACTTCGTCTCCCAACTGCTGCTTGACTTCATCAGCGGTTAAAGTGCTTGGCTCGCCACTTAAGTTAGCGCTGGTCCCGATTATCGGATTTCCCAAGCAGCGAATAAGAGTTAGACAAATAGGGTGGTTGGGAACACGCACTGCTATGCTGGACCCTTTGGCAAGATAGGCAGGCAACGAAGCCGATTTGGGTAAAACCAAAGTTAATCCACCAGGCCAAAAACGTCTTGCCAGAAACCAGGCAATCCCTGATGCCGATTCAGTCACACCACTCAATTGAGATAAATCAGCAATAAGCAGAGGAAAGTGCAAATGTCTAGGACGCTTCTTTACCCTATAAATCCTTTCCACGGCGCCAGGATTGAAAGCATCAGCTCCCAAACCATAAACCGTGTCAGTGGGAAAAGCGATCACTCCACCCCTCTCGAGAATTTTAACCCCTTCCATTACTTGTTCTTGCAAAGCCTCCATTTTCTTGACGCTAGTATACCACGATGTTAAGCTAACATATATCC
>CAZEQL010000006.1:0-44986 GCA_964514415.1 uncultured Dehalococcoidales bacterium | reverse complement strand
GCTAGTTCAGATAGATGGGTGACATGTCAGGCAATTCTTCCTAGCGAGCATAAGGTGGGGATGAACCCCGCCACTACGATTGTTGATATCCAAATTCTAAATTCCAAATTCAAATACCAAAACTCACTTTCTGTTCTCTGCTGTAGTTGCCTGATTCATCAGGCACAGTTGCCCAATAAATTGGGCAACTACATTATCATATTGTTTTGAATTTTGGGCATTAGTGTTTTGGCATTGTTTAGGGTTTAGGATTTAGGATTTCGTGCTTAGGATTTCCCTTGTCGTAGGGTCGGGGCTTGTCCCCGACCGATATATGAAGATGTGGCAATCCTACCTTAGGGTTTGCTTCGAAGCTTCACTGTTCACAATGACAATGGGAGGAAGTAGAGTGTCACTAATCATGGTGACAAGCACAGCCAATTGACATTGTCTATTTTTTACCGTATTATTCTCTAATTGGTGAAAGATCCTTCCAGCAGCAATTCTACATTAGTTGAATTAGCTGCTAATTTTGTGTTAAGTCTACTGCCACAGGATAGAGAAAAAACACAGGTAGAAATCTACAAGTTTATCCGTTGGCTTGGCTTACGTAGAACGGTAAACGAGCTTGGTCCTACTGATGTAGCCAGTTACGCTGAACAAATTACTCCCTCAGCAGCAAAACCGATTAAGTCTTTCCTTACTTATATCCGCAAAAAGGAGTTCACTAATGTAAATCTAGCTCCCCACCTTCGTGCGAAGAAGTCATCCTCAAAGTTAGTTGCTTCCATGCAAGGTTCCCAAAGGCAAACTATTTTAACTGCGCAAGGCTATGCCAAATTGGAGGCAGAGTTAGCTAGCCTAAAAAATCGCCGCTCTGATGTTATTGAGGAGTTACGAAAAGCAGCAGCTGACAAAGATTTCCGAGAAAACGCTCCTTTAGAAGCAGCTAGAGAGCAAAAGGCCCGCTTAGAAGGAAGAATTGAAGAGTTAGAGTCCACCTTGAAATTGGCAAAAATTATGGGTGAAAGCCAAGTTGCACCAAGGATAAAAATGGGCGATACAGTGATACTTTATGACCTATTATCAGGCAAAGAATCCACTTATGCCCTAGTCGATCCTCGGGAGGCAAATCCAACTAAGGGCAGACTCTCTGTTGTCTCGCCCCTAGGCAAAGTGCTTTTAGATAAAGAAAAGGAGCAGTTAGTGGAGGTCGCTGCACCCGCAGGCATTTTCAACTACCGCATTGTAGATATTCAACATCGTGAAAAGAGAACCTCATCTCCATCCAAACTCCAAATTAACCCTCGAAGTTAGCGCTCCTCCACAAAATCCATAATAGCGCCCGGAAAACATTGACCTAAGCAACTCAAAATATTATTATATATACCGTTTTAAAAACTTTGCCCCCCAAATGTCTAATTTATGAGCAAGTAATCATGATACGATTCTTTATAACTGCGTTTGTTGCCTTCTTACTTTACTTAATTTTGACCACATCTTCTGGTCCCCTATTTCTATGGAGTAAAGAAGAGCTAATTATTGGGGCTATTTTCGCTGTAATAGTGGGCGCAATAGTTAAAAACATGTTTGTCTCAAAAAGCCTTCGCATGTTAAACCCAAAGAGATGGTTCCTGTTCCTTGCTTATCTAGGACCATTCTTTTGGGCAATGGCAAAGGCGAATGTCGACGTTGCCTACCGAATAATAACAGGAAGGATAAATCCAGGCATAGTGAAAATTTCCCCCGGATTAAAGAATGACTTGTCCCTAACTATGCTGGCCAACTCCATAACCTTAACTCCAGGAACTTTATCTGTCGAAGTAGATGAGGAAACGAATGACCTTTATGTCCACTGGATAAATGTAAAGAAGAAAACGTTGGAGGAAATGCCCCGAGATTATAAAGACATATGCGGTAAATTCCCTGATTGGGCAAGGAGGGTAGCAGGATAATGTGGCTTCCCGTGGCTATATTCCTGGGTGTGTGTATGATCATAGCCCTAGTAAGAGTGATTTTGGGGCCTAAAGCTCCAAGTCGAATAGTAGGATTGGATACCATAAATACCCTGGTTGTAGCTTCTATGGTTATTTTAGGAGCAGCATTTAAAGAAGTTATCTTTATTGATGTGGCTATTGTCTACTCCCTGCTTTCCTTTGGGACCACACTCTTCATAGCCAAATACATAGAAAAGGGGAAATTCTAGTGGCTATAAACATAATCACCTATATATTTATAGGGATTGGATGCTTTTTCAATCTAATGGCCTCAATCGGGCTTCATCGCTTTCCCGATGTTTATACCAGATTGCATGCATCAACAAAATGCACTACCTTCGGCTTCATATTTTTAAGCTTGGCTGTAATAATACAATCGGTTGATGTTTGGATAATAGAGGGCATTTCCTCGCCCCAATCAGTATTTACTCTGCATACATTTATTGCCTTAGTTTGCGTTTTGATAACCAACCCTACCGGTGCCCATGCCATCGCTAGAGCAGCGCACAGGAGCGGAATCAAACCCGCCAGGGCGGTTGTGGACGACCTCGATAAGGGGGAAAATGATTGAGTTAGGTATCCTGCACATAGTTATACCCACACTAATTGTGGTATGTGCAGTATTCGTAGCTAGATTCAAAGACCTCATCTATGCAGCTTTAGCTTTAGCCGCTCTTAGCCTGTTTTTAGCCCTGGAGTTTTATCTACTTCAAGCGCCCGATGTTGCCATCGCCGAGGCTGCAATAGGAGCAACTATTACTACAGCCATAATCATCCTTGCTATAAGAGCAACAAAGCGTATGGAATGAGCATGAGAAAGATAGCCTCAGCAATATCTTTAGGCATCGTTATAGCCTTCTTAGTGGCCTTAGCGTTCCTTATTCACCCCTTCGGTCATCCTCCATCCCAAATGGACGACTATATAATACAAAATTCGCAAAGTGAAACTGGAACAAATAATGTGGTAACTGCCGTTCTTTTTGATTACAGAGGCTTTGATACTTTGGGAGAGGCCACTATTTTGTTTGCCGCGGTAACTGGGGTAATCATGTTATTTAGAGCCAAAGAGAAGAAAGGGGGGAATATGTAGATGATGTCTAAAATTGTGCGCACTATATCCAACATTCTCTTTCTATTTATCTTCATCTTTGGTTTATATATCATCATGCATGGACATGTAACACCAGGCGGTGGATTTCAAGGAGGTGCTATAATTGCATCTGGCATAGCCATAATCATTGTTGCTTTTGGCTCTTCCAACGTTCAAAAAAGATTAAAGGTGTACCATCTTTCCATCCTGGAAAGCGGTGGAGCATTAATATTCATTGGCTTAGCATTTGCAGGCTTAGCTACTGTGTTTTTCTATAATTTCCTTGTTGGCTCTGCCCTCTTTGGCCATATCCCTCCCTTCGGCCCTAATCCTGGAGATATATGGACTGGAGGCGTAATTCCCTTTATGAATATAAGCGTAGGATTAAAAGTTATGGCTGGGTTGTCTGCAATCATCCTAGTTATGGCCTTAGCATCCAGCGGAATAGGATTAGAAGAATGACTCAAAGTATTCCCTTTAACATTCCCTTTCTGGCAGTAGCAGCGCTTATTGGCATCGCTCTATACATCATTATATCTAAAAGGAATTTAATAAAACTTGTAATGGGTATTGCAATACTGGAAGCCGGTGTTAACTTGTTCTTGGTCACTTTGGGATATAGGGAAGCAGGCATTGCACCTATTTACACCAATGCTCCTGAGGGAGTCATGGTTTTGCCCATCCCTCAAGCTTTGACGCTAACCAGCATCGTCATTGGTGTTTCAATTTTAGCCTTGATGCTTTCCATGATAGTACACATTTATCGGCATACCAAGACTCTGGATTCAGAGAAGTTTAGAAAAATGAAAGGATGACAATTTGGATATCCTAATAACTCACTCACCTATATTGATAATAGCAATACCTTTATTAGGAGCATTTTTAACTCCTTTAATAAGTAGGGCGAGTGGGAAGGCCAGGAACATATTCGTAGTCGGCGTTCTGGTTTTCGTAGAATTCTTAGTCTTACTTTTAGCAAGGGATATCTACGCCAACGGATTACACGTCTATACGCTCGGAGCCTCTTTACCCGACCTCACTATTCCCGGCGGTTATATGGTCCCGGTACGGATAATCCTGGAGGTAGATGGCATGTCCATATTTATGGGCATAATATCAGCCACTGTTTCCTTAGCTGCAACTATATATTCTCTTCAATTTATGAAAGATGAAGCAGGGCAGGATAAGTTCTATACGCTCCTTCTACTTCTAGTGGTGGGTATGCTTGGACTGGAATTTACCGGGGATCTATTCAACATGTTCATCTTCATAGAAATACTTTCCATTTCTGGAGCAGCATTGGCAGCCTTTAGAACTAGGTCTGCCGATGCATTAGAGGGTGGATTTAAATATATAGTTATATCTGCGGTCGGGGCACTAACCATACTATTTGCTGTAGGCTTGCTTTATGCTCAGTATAACCTGCTCAATATAGGTGCTCTTGCCAATGTGATGCAATATACCATGGTAAGCAAGGTAGCTTTAGCCTTACTGATGATAGGATTTACTATAAAGTTAGCAGGTGTGCCGCTACATATGTGGGCCCCTGATACCTATGCCGTCGCCCCCGCAGGCATAACTCCTATGATATACGTGGCAAGCCAAGCCTGTATGTATGCTCTATACCGAACATGTTTCACCCTTTATGGAATTACTTTGAACCAGATGACAGTAGGCTGGATAGTGATAATTATTGGTGTATTAAGCATGTTTGTTGGAGTTACGATGGCCGTCCTTCAAACAGATATCAAGAGATTGATGGCATATCATGCTATTTCTCAGAGTGGATATATGTTGCTTGGAGTGGGGGTCGGTCTTGCTGTTTTGGGTAACCCAGAAGCTTTAGCTAGCTACGGAAGAGAGGCTATAAACGGAGGTATTTTTCACATTATCAACAACGCTTGGTATAAGGGGCTTTTATTTCTAACTGCTGAAGCTTTAGTCTACCGCTTGGGCACCAGAGACCTCAACAAAATGAGCGGTTTAGGTCATAATATGAAATTCACCTCTATAGCTTTCATAATTGGGGCTTTGGCCATTTCCGGCATTCCTCCCTTTAGTGGATTTGCATCAAAATGGTTAATTTATACAGCTGTTTATAAATTTAATCCCATTCTATCCATAATAGCTATGCTGGTTTCGATTATAACCCTGGCTTCCTTTACTAAAGCCTTCCAGTCAGCATTTATGGGACCGCAGCTACCTGAATATAAGAATGTAAAAGAAGTCCCCAAATCAATGATCCTCGGCATGGGCATCTTGGTTGCAGCTACTATTTTCTTTAGCTTGTTTCCTGGCTTAATCGTAAATCACATAGTTAGCCCGGCTACAGATGCTCTAATAAACCAGGCAACATATGTGAATGCAATTGTAGCAGGTGCACCATGATCGAAAGCTCATCGGGATTTTGGGGACCCATAGTGTGGATTATTGCCATTGTTGTAGCTCTGCTTATGGCTTATTTTATTCGATCCCGGGGGGAAAAAGCGCATAAGAAGGGAGTGCAACGGGAGGAATTCTTGATGGCAAATCCCAGATTACCTGAGAGAAAAGCACATGTCAGCGCTCACAATATATATTGGGGGTTTTTCGAAGGGCTTAGAAAATACTACGACCCCACTATAAATGCACATACAGGAATAGTAAATGACTATATCATTTGGTTTATAGCCCTTATAGCCATAGTTGCGATCATACTCTCTGTTGTAGGAGTGGTATAAATGGTTAAACAAGAGACAAAGATGAAGAGGTTGATAAAGGCTATATGGGTATTCAACTGGTTTAATTCTTGCGGGTTTTGCGAGTTGGTCCCTATGGTTGGCTCCAGGTGGGATATGGAAAGGTTTGGGATGATCATCACGGGGACACCGAGACATGCTGACGTCTTATTCATTGCTGGCTATCAAACATTCAAATCTATAAAAAGAGCTCAAATAATATACGCGCAAATGCCCGATCCAAAAGCAGTAATTGCCCTAGGTGCATGTACCATGAGTGGCGGGATGTACTGGGATTCATACAATACCATAAAGAGGCTGACAGACTATATTCCAGTTAATATGTATATTCCCGGATGCCCGCCTAGGCCTGAGGCGATATTCGAAGCTTGTATGAAAATATTTCACCACGTGGGGGCTGTTCCTCCACATGTGAGGAAGTTTGCGAAGTCGCAGAGTAAATAATGGAGCAAAGAAATGGCCGAGGCTATACATAAAGAGAACAAAGTTATAGAGAAAATAAGTTCAGAATTCAAGATTGAAGGAAAGGTACAAAGGGAGCGAAGGATTTGGGTGGCGATTGATAAGGAAAGCTTAGTAGCTTTGTGCAATTTCGCAAAAGAACTAGGATTTGAACATCTTTCGGCAATTTCTGTAACTGATTGGCCAGGGGAGAGGATATTTGAAGTCACTTATCATCTCTGGTCATATTCAGAAAAAATACTGCTGACACTAAAGACAAAAATAGATAGGGTTAATCCTGTTATTGACTCGGTTGTTCCCATATGGAAGGAAAATGCCCAGATACATGAGAGGGAGATGCATGAGCTTTTTGGTGTGGAATTTGAAGGCAATGAGGATTTAGAACCTCTCTTCTTGGAAGATTGGGATGGGCCTCCCCCATTTAGGAAAGATTTCAATTGGAGAGATTACGTAAAGGAAAAGTATTATGATCGGGGAGATGAGCGAGAAAGAGTTTATTACGAGTGAGCAAATAACACCCATCACCGAAGAGGGGACAGAGTATGACTTTTACTTTGGGCCAGCACATTCGGGTTCGGGGAATTTTGGCGTGAAGCTAAAGGTGGATGGAGAAAAAATAATATCCGCCCGTGCCGACCCCGGATATTTGCACCGAGGGTTTGAAAAGTTGATGGAATACAGAGTGCCAATTCAAAACGCCGTATTGTCAGACAGATTGTGCATATTTGAGGCGCTTAATTGGAATTTGGTACATGCTGAGGCAGTGGATGAGTTAACAGGTGTTAATGTCCCCGAACGAGCCAGATACATAAGGGTATTAATGGTAGAGCTGTCCAGATTGCAATCCCACCTTATCTGGTATGGTGTGATGAGCCTAGCTCTTGGTTTTGATACCGGATTTAAGATGGCCTTTGGTTACAGAGATTATATACTGGATATATTCGAGTTCATAACGGGGGGAAGGGTCTACCCAGCCGGTTATATATGTCCTGGAGGAGTAAGGAGAGACCTGCCTGAGGGATACGAAGAGAAGATAATGAGGCTCTTGAAGCAAACAAAAGAGATGATGCAAAAGACAAAAGATTTTCAGAATGCGGTGTTTGTTAAGAGGACGAGAGGCATTGGGATTTTACATTTGGAAGATGCTCTCAGAATGGGAGCAACTGGACCGGTTCTAAGAGCATGTGGGATGAAAACGGATGTGAGGAAAGATGATCCCTATGAGATATATAGTGAGCTAGATTTTAACGTTCCAACTGAGCAGGAAGGAGACGCCTACGCTCGTTGTTTAATTAGACAAAGGGAGATGGAAGAATCGATAAAGATCATAAAACAGGTTTTGGAGAGAATGCCAGAGGGTAAGGTGCGAGAGCCAGAGAAAATAACGCCTCCCAAGCGAGTCAAGATTCCTGAGGGTGAGGTGTATGTGCGCAATGAAATTGCCAGAGGCGAAGCAGGCATTTATATGAGGAGTGTTGGGGAAAGAGAACCTTATAGGGTTAAAGTCAGAGGCCCTGATTTTCTACACATGATACCTGTCCTCGAGCATTTGCTGAAGAGTTCCCAAATAGCGGATGTACCTGCCATCTATTGGAGTCTAAATGTTTGTCCCGCAGATATGGATAGGTGATATGCCATGAGCATGGTGACAACAATAGGAGTATTATTCAAAACCTTGTTCTCAAAGCCGATGACGGTTAAATTTCCCTACGAAGCTATTGAAATTCCTGAGGGGTACAGGGGAGAACATGAGTTCGATATAGCTCGATGTGCAAGTTGTAGCCTTTGCGCTGAGATATGTCCCAACAAAGCTATAGAAATGGTGGAGTTGCCTGAAGAATATAAACACAAATATCCAAAAAGTTATCCTTGCATAGATCTGAGGAAGTGTTGCTTTTGTGCTCTTTGTCAAGATATATGCCCGAGGAAATGTTTGACAATGACGAAAAATGTGTTCCTCGCCACCCCCGATCCTTCTATGGTGATTAAAAGTCCCGTGCCAAAAAAAGAAGGAGCAGGATGATTGCCTCTAACGCCATTTTAGGGGCAACACTGGGAACCATAGGCCTCGGTTCATTTGCCATCTTTTGCGGTCTATTATACAAAGGCTTCGATCGTAAAATAGCTGCTCACATGCAGAGCAGAATAGGTCCACCGGTAACACAGCCATTCTTAGATGTAAGCAAGTTAATGATTAAAGACACAGTTCAGCCTGAGAGAGCGCTGACCTGGCTCTACAACGCTGCCCCACTCATATCTCTTGCTTCCATGATTACTGTCCTTCTGTACTTACCCTTTGGGGGCTTGCCCTTTACTCCCATCCTTTCTGGATACGGAGACCTTATTTTGCTTGTATATCTGCTCATCATTCCCGCCTTGGCTATGGTTGTTGGAGGATTTGCTGCTTCTTCTCCCTTTGCCACAATTGGAGCACAACGAAAGATGATAACCATGATGTCATACGAGTTCCCCCTGGCTGTGGTTGCAATCACAATTGCTTGGAAGCTGAATGCGCTTTACCCAAGCGGAAACGTTTTTAGCCTCGCTTTTATATACTCACATCCTCTCTGGGGTAACGTGGGGCCTTTGGGTATAATAGGCCTCCTCTTACTCCTTTTTTCTTTAGTTGTCGTTACTCCAGGTCAATTAGCCACAATACCCTTTGATGTCTGTGAGGCTAGTTCCGAAATTGCCGAAGGTGTGGTTACTGAGTATTCAGGTCGGAACCTCGCTCTTTTTTATCTCACGGATGCCATAAAGACAGTGGCAATAGGTACCTTAATCATCGCCCTATTTTTCCCTTATGACCTCTCCCCCCTTATTGGCATAAGCGGTCTTGCTGGCTACTTCATGGATTTCCTGTTCTTTTTACTAAAGCTCTTGTTAGTTGTGATATTGACAGTAACCTTACCTAGAATAGCAATGGCACGGCTAAGGATATCTCAAGTTCCTGCTACCTATTGGGGTATTGTAACTGGTGTAGCCATGCTTGGGTTGATATTCATTATGATAGAGTAACACAGTATTTAACTTTCAGTCTGTTTGACGGTCTAAAATGCAGATAAGGAATAAACTAGGGAGTATACATGAATGAAGTCGCAAGAGAATAACAAATGTTAAGTCTTCCTTACTGGAACCCTCTTATTTACCTCCTTGGATTTGTGGTTTTAATAGGAGTGGCCTATCTTTTCAGGAGTCGGGGGCAGAAAAAATATAAGAAGGGAACTGCTCAAACACAGATTTTCTTAAGTGGTGAAGAGCCACCAGAGGCAGAGCAACGACATATAAAAGCTCACAATATATACTGGGGGTTTTTCGAGACCCTTAGAGGATATTACGACAAAACCATTAGAGCACACACAGGAATAATAAATGATTATATTCTCTGGTTTGTAACCCTTATAGCTATAACAGCGATAATACTTTTTGTCGTAGAGCTAATTTAATGAAAGGAGAGACATATGAGCCTTAGTTCATTTAAAAGAGCGCTATGGATCTACCATGTGAATACCGGGTCGTGTAATGGATGCGATATTGAGATCTTGGCCGTACTTACCCCCAGGTATGATGTTGAGCGTTTTGGAATCATGCTTGTGGGTTCACCACGCCATGCTGATGTATTACTGGTGACAGGTCCAGTATCCAGGCAAATGGTTTCGAGGCTCAAGCGTGTATACGAACAAGTACCCGATCCTAAACTGGTCATCGTAGTCGGTAGCTGCGGTATAGAAGGAGGTGTATTCCACGAATCCTATAATTTGGTGGGACCAGTAGATCAACATATACCTGTGGATGTTTATGTTCCGGGATGTCCACCCAGACCTGAAGCCATTATAGAGGGAGTAGTTAAAGCATGGATAAAGCTAGAGCAAACTGAGAAGCAGGAGGTAGCATAGGTGGAAATACTGAGTCCCGAAGCAATAGTTGAGAGCTTTAAGACTGCCCTGGGAGATAGCCTTATCGATTCAAAGATTTATGAAAGAGAGGTGGCGGTCAAAAAGAATCTCTTCAAAACAATTTGGATATATGCAAAGAGAGAGGCGTTTAGAAAAGCAGTAGAACATATTCGCACACTCCAGGAATATCCCCATCTTGCTGTAATCTCATCCTCTGATCTTGGGGATGCTGTTGAGTTGATATATCACTTCACAATATACTATGGGCATCACCTTCAAGAGTTATCACTAGGGTTACGTGTCAGATTACCCAAAAACGACCTGAAGATACCAACAGTTACAGATATTATTCCCGGTGCATTATTTACCGAACGTGAAACTCAAGAGATGATGGGAATAGAGGTGGTTGGCATCCCGGATAACAGACGGTTGTTCCTGCCTGAGGATTTTCCCGAAGGCGTTTATCCGTGGAGGAAAGACGAAACAGGGCCGAAGGATATGCTTAAAGTCTTGCCAGGGAGGCAGCAAAAATATGGCAATAAATGAGACAAAAACCAGATACACCATACCCGTGGGGCCAATTCATCCCGCACTGAAGGAGCCAATTCGGCTTGACCTTGAAGTTGATGGTGAGGAAATTGTAAATGCAGATGTCGTTGTGGGACAGGTCCATCGTGGCATCGAATGGCTTGGCATGAATAGGAATAACCCTATCCAGAACATATACTTAGCTGAACGGGTATGTGGCATTTGTAATATAAGTCATCCATTCGCATATATTATGGCTGTCGAGCAAGCTGCTGGAATCACCCCACCGGAACGCGCTGAATATATAAGGGTAATTATTGCCGAAATGGAGCGCATACATTCTCATCTACTATGGGCAGGCGTTGCCGCTCACGAGATTGGCTTTGACACCGTGTTTCATCTTGTCTGGCGTATTAGAGAGGAAATAATGGATTTAATGGAATATGTGACAGGAAATCGTGTCACCAAGGCCATGTTTCAAGTTGGCGGGGTTAGAAGAGACATTACCAAAGAACAATTTCCCAAGATTAGACAATCGCTGGATTACTACGAGAGCATATTCGGCCAGCTAAAGACTGTGTTTTTGGATGATAGGACGGTACGGATGCGGACAAGGGATGTAGGTATCCTGAAAACTGAGGATGCTTTAAAACTTCTAGCAGTTGGACCAACTGCTAGAGCGAGTGGTGTACCCAAGGATGTAAGACAAGACCAGCCTTATAGTGGGTATGCCGATTTGGACGTCAAAGCCATTACCCCAGATATATTCACCAAAACCATAGTCGGCGATGTGTATGATAGAATCGTCGTTCGACTATTAGAGGTTAAGCAATCCGTTGAAATCATAAGGCAGTGTCTAGATGAAATACCAGACGGCACCATACTTGCCGAACCGAAGGTGGCGAAGCTTTTAAATACATTGACCAAGGCAGAAGGCGAAGGCGTCGGGCGAGCTGAAGCTCCCAGAGGTGAAGTTATACATTACGTTCGTCTCGAAGCTGGAAAGGAGACACTATCCACATGGAAGATAAGAGCCCCTACATATATGAACCTTATGGCGATGCCAATAATACTTAAAGGCGGACAGATTGCCGATGTTCCAATAGCTTTTGCCTCTATTGACCCTTGTGTATCGTGCACAAATAGAGCTATCGTTGTGGACTCAAAAATGAATAGCAAATCTTTGCTTACCGGCGAGGAATTGCACAAGCTCTCCGTTGAAAAAACAAGGAAGTTGAAAGAAGATGAATTTAATAACTAATAGCCCCCTGTTAAGTGTTCCAATAATAATTATTGGTTCGATCGTTCTCGCGGTAATTGGAGCAGTCTTTGGTTTGTTATTTCGGGGTATAGACCGCAAGTTGGCTGCCCGCATGCAGGGCAGAATAGGCCCCCCGATAATCCAGCCATTCCGTGATCTCCGAAAGCTACTTATCAAGGAGACTATCATACCTGATGGTGCACTTTCTTGGCTCTTCAATGCCGCTCCACTTATTTGCTTAGTGGCGGCAATTCTATCGCTTCTTTACATACCCATATTCGGACAGAAGGCACTTTTAGACGGCTTTGGCGACTCCATATTAATATTATATCTGTTGATTGTACCATCTTTAGCACTTGTGGTAGGTGGGTTCGCATCAAATTCACCATATGCTACTGTGGGCGCACAGCGTGAAATGGTTATTATGATGAGCTATGAATTTTCCCTAGCTCTAGTAATAGTCGCCATCGCTTGGCGTACTGCTCCTGTCACCGATGCTGATCCATTTATGTTATCCACAGTTGCTGCATACCCCATATGGAATCTAGTGGCGAGCCCAGTAGGAGTAATTGGAGCACTGGTCTTGCTCTCTGCCCTGTTGGCAGTTACACCTGGAGAAGTCTCTAAGGTGCCATTCGACATAGCAGAAGCTGAAACCGAGATTGCTGGAGGAATATTAGTTGAATACTCGGGCAGAAATCTAGCTTTGTTTTACCTCGCAGATACGATAAAGGCCTTTGCGATGGTATCTTTAGTGGTCGCTCTATTCTTTCCATATAATCTCTCCCCTGTAATCGGAATTAGCGCTACTGTCCCCGCGGCTATAGTGGATGCACTGTTTTTCCTTCTCAAAGTCTTCCTAACGATGTTTATTAGTGTAACACTGGTACGTACTGCTATGGCGCGGTTCAAGATTAACCAGGCAAGTTATATTTATTTGCTACTAATGACGCTCATAAGTCTTGTAGGGTTGATATTACTAAGGGTAGATTTGATAGTATAAGGCGAAAGATATGGGAATAGTTAAGATAATATTAAAGCAGCTCTTTCTGACTCCGGCTACAAATAAATTTCCGGCAAAATATGCTCCGCCATCAACTATCCAATTCCTGGACAAAATCAAGAAAGGCAAATTGCAGATGACGCCGCCAATACCTGTACCACCTGATTTTCGGGGAAAACTCACCTATCACAGGGATAAATGTACTGGATGCAGGTTATGCACCAAAATTTGCCCCACCAAAGCCATAGAATTCATACCAGAAGAGAAAAAGGTGAAGGTATTCATATCCAGATGCTGTTTCTGTGCCCAGTGCACTGAAATCTGCCCTGTAGGTGCACTCACCATGACCGATGAGTTCCTTCTTTCCAACTATGATAAATATGCCGATGAGCTTATAGTAAAATAGGAAAGTAGCTTAACGACTTCTCTTCCTGAATTTCGGTTTTAGCCGCTCATATCTCAAGAAACCTTATCTCCTTCAGCCGTTTCTCTATTATGAGGTTTGCAATATAATCTCCGTTTCTTTGAACAACGCTGGATAACGCCGCACCAATTTCCATCTCGTCGGGTTGTATCCCTATAAGCACTACATCTTTACAGAACTCGCCTACGTAGGAGATAAAAACAGATAATGGAATGTTGTGTGTTGAAATATGCATGACGCCTATTCTCTCTGGTGGGATAACTCTATATGACCCTGGCTTTAATCCCATATCAGCTGCATCCACCAATATAAGCCTGTCAGGGTTATGTTTTCTAATAATCGAGGTGTAATTTTCAGGAGTTGTGCCACAATTTATTGCGCTAACTCTTCTGTTCCCCATGGTTTTGGTTTGTCCTAGCTCTTCTTTAGCATCTGGGAGATATTCATTGACCCTTTCTGCAACGTAAACGCCACTTCCATCATCACCTTTTAATGTGTTCCCTATACCAAGGATTATCTCCTTCATGTCTTATCTATCAAGATACAGCATAAACTTCCTAAGACGTTCCAAGGACGTGCTAGTGATTACCTTATCTAATGACAATAGCACCCATCTAGCTTCTTCGACACTCAAAGCTCAACAATACCAGACTTCCCTTGCCTCCAAGGCAAGTTGGCATTCTACATACTTTCGCTTGTGCTGCTTGCAAAAGATAGCGCCACAATTTAAAGGGAGAGCGGATCAATTAAACACACATGCGCAGGTCTCCACCCTGAAAATCACACTGTTAGTAGCTATGCCACCGCTGCTATCAGACACTGTTATGGTGATGGTAACTACACCTTTGCTAGAAGGTGTAGTCCAGGTAACCACAGAACCCACACCGGAAATCTCACCCCCGCTAGCTGACCACTCGTAAACCAGCTCATCACTCGCATCTGTAACAACACACTCAATATCACAACTTTTGCCTCTCAAGATTTTGTATCCTCCCGAGTATTCCTTAAGGTATTTAGGTTCTTTGGGAGTAACAATTAGGTTCTCAATAGTAGGCGGAGGATTGAGTGCCACACTGATAGCTAGTGATCTTGTGTCTTGCCCCCCGTAGCCATCGCTAACTACAACTATGATATTACAAAGGCCAACTCTATCAGGAGCGGTCCAGGTAACAGCCAAACCTGTACCAGAAATATCACCCCCGTTAGCTGACCATTCATAGCTTAACTCATCGCCATCGGGGTCTTCAGCATTGCATTCAATACGACAACTACCTGAAGGGGTAACCCAACCCTCATCGGCTATCAAGCTGGTAATAGTCGGTGGGCGATTGACCCCCACTTTGATAGTTATATAATTAGTCGCTTCGCCACCATTGCCATCGGTTACCCTGACCGTGATGTTATAGATACCCTCAGACTCAGGAGCATTCCAAGTAACAGTAGCTCCATTTCCATCTATATCACCTTCGCTGGCCAACCACTCATAGCTTAGCTCATCACCATCCTCATCCGAAGCAATACACTCAATCTGGCAACTGCCTGAAGGAGGAAGTGTCACTTGTTCAGCTTTGATGCTAGTGCTAAACGGGGGATGATTAGTTAAACCGCAACCAGCTAGGGGAAAAATGACAATCACTAAAATAGCTAAACTAACTAAACATCTGCCAAGCCGGAAACAAATCAACTTCACTGGAACCTTCCTCCTGATTCAATAAACGCTGATACAAATTGAAAAACAAGTTACTTAGAAAGTATTATAATTAAAGCCAACCACAAAGGCAATATCCTATAGAGCCTTGACTTATCCTATAGCGCTTATTGTCAACAATTATTAACCTTTGACCTTATGCCTTTGGCAGCAGTTCAAGAGAGGCTGGGTTGCTATTTTTAAGTTGCCCAGCTAGAATTTAACTCTAATGCGCTATTCCGTAATGAATGCCACATTGACCAATTTTCTGAAAAAAATCTATCAAGATTCTTTCAAGCGATATTTAGTCATTTCTTTAATAATCTTAGGTGTAGTCCTTTTATTTATAGGTCAAGCACCAGCAAAGTCAACCACTAATGACGCTTTTGTGGTTCATTTCTTTTATCTCGAAAGTTGTTCGCACTGTGATGAACAAAAGCCGTTCAATGAAAAGTTAGCCAATACATATCCCTCAATTTATTTTATTTATCACGATGCCGGGGGGCCTGAAGGGTCTGCTCTATTAACAAAAATGCTTGCCAATGCAGGAGCAAAAAACGAGCTAGAATTCCCTGTGACAACCTTTGGAGGGCTAGTTTTCGATGGTTGGGAATCAGAGGAAATAACAGGCAAAGAAATTGAAGAAGCTTTGCAACAATGTCTGGCAGGAAATTGCCCAGAAACAGAGAGTGAGGAACCAAAGAATGAAATAACGTTGCCTATTGTAGGGAAAATAAGGCTTTCCAACTATTCCCTTTCCGGCTTAGCTGTAATCTTCGGGCTTGTTGACGGCTGCAATCCCTGTGCCATGTGGGTGCTTGCCTACCTTATATCCCTAGTGATGGTTTTGAAAGATAGGAGAAGAGCATGGCTACTTGTGGGCTCCTTTGTTTTTGCCTCAGGAGCGCTATATTTCCTCTTCATGACAGCATGGCTTAATGCTTTCTTGCTAATCGGCTATTCCAGGCCAGTGACGATAGTGATTGGAGTAGTAGCCCTCGGCGCAGGGATACTTAACATAAGGGAATTTATAAAGACAAAGGGGGCTATTGTCTGTGAAGTAGGAAATGAAGAATCGAAAAGGAAAACCATGACCAGAATAGAGAAGGTTGTCTCTTCCCCTTTAACCTTAGGAACAATAGCAGGAATTGTAGCTCTTGCCTTTGTGGTAAATTCTATCGAATTCGTCTGTTCATTTGCACTTCCAGCGACTTTTACTCACGTTCTATCTTTGAACAACCTTTCGACCTTCAAATATTACGGCTATATCCTGCTATACGATTTCTTTTTTATGCTCGTCGCTCTCATTATTTTCGGCTCAGTTGCTCTTGCTATGACTTCAAGCTTAGGAGACAAATATGCCAAATTTTGCAGGCCATTTGGTGGGACGATACTACTCATTCTAGGCATATTACTCCTTTTTGCACCGCATTTGTTACCTTGACAGTTATATAATCTCATTATCATAAGCGGCTGTGATGTTCGTTTGACAGTCTCCTTTCCGCATTTTATACTATTGTTGACTAAATTGGTCAATATAAGTGATAGTGATGAGACTTTCTACAAAAGGACGATATGGAACCAGGGCACTTTTAGATTTAGCCCTTCACTGGGGTGAGGGATCAATTCCATTGAAAGATATTGCCCGAAGGCAGGAAATTCCACTACCCTATCTGGAACATCTAATCGCTCCCCTTACAGCGGGAAGGATAATAAAGAGCACTAGAGGAGCTCGAGGAGGGGTTTCATTACTCAAGCATCCTCAGGAGATTAAGCTCAGTGAGGTGATTCAACTTCTTGAGGGCTCGATTGCTCCAGTAGAGTGTGTTAATAATTCTAAGTCCTTCTCTCGTTCAGACCTTTGCGTCACTCGTGACATTTGGTGTGAGGTGAAAAAGGCGATAGATGGAGTCTTGGAATCTACAACTTTACAGGACCTGGTCGAGCGGCAAAAGCAAAAGTGGAGTTTGAAGCAGTTGAATGACACAGCAATAAATAGACAGGAGGCAGAACATGAGAGAGAAGGTAGAAGCAGCCCTGGAGCAAATAAGACTGGCTTTGCTAGCCGACGGTGGTGATGTCCAACTAGTGGAAGTGAATGAAGGAGTGGTCACAGTAAGACTAACAGGTGCCTGTAGTGGTTGCCCTATGGCAGCTATGCCCTTGCAGCATGGAATTGAGCGAGCGCTTAAAGAACAGGTGCCTGAGATTAAGGAAGTGGTCGCTGTCTAATCAAGGGATTGCACTATAAGAGATAAAAAGCTGAACCAGCCAGGAAGCTTAATGCCAAAGGGTATTTTATTCGCTATTAAAGTTTTTGAGGAGGGAGAAGGAGATAAAAATGCCTATCTATGAATATTCTTGTCCCCATTGTAATGCTAAGTTTGAATTATTCCGCCCCTTGACCCAGTTAAATAAAGCTGCCTTCTGCCCCCTCTGTCATGCCAGTGCTAAGCGAATATTCTCTTCCTTTGCTTCACCTTCTAAAGACGCTGATGGGGTATCTGCCCCGACTGGTGGAAGCTCACCTTGCAATACATGCTCCGCCATAAGTTGTGCTTCTTGTCAGAGATAGCAATTTCACCAGCATCATAAAAGGAGAATACGCAAGTGTTAGAAGTCAGAGGTCTTAAACTAACGTTAAATGGCACACCCGTAATTAATGGTTTAAATCTAGAAGTGAAGAAAGGCAAGATACACGGCTTACTGGGGGTAAATGGAACGGGAAAGACAACCCTGTCTAACTTAATAATGGGGATAAGTTACCCCGATGAGGGGAATATAATATTTGAAAGCCAGGATATCACCCGATGCACTATTTCACAGAGAGCGAGAATGGGGATAACCCTGGCATGGCAGGAGCCGGCAAGGTTTGAAGGGCTTAGCGTAAAAGAATACTTGAATTTAACCAGGAATTTGAGCTCAAGTGAGATTGAAAGCTACCTATGGATGGTTGGGCTTCCCCCGACGGAGTATCTAAATAGAGCAGTCGATGTAACTCTGAGCGGAGGTGAGAGAAAAAGGGTGGAGCTTGCCTCTGTCCTGGCTATGAAGCCACATCTGGCTATTTTAGACGAGCCCGACTCTGGCATAGACATAGTCTCGTTGCCCCATATCATGAATGGGATAACTGAAATGAGTAAGCAAGGCTCTGCGGTGCTCTTAATCACCCATAGCGAGGGGGCCGTAAGCATAGCTGATGAATTATCGATAATGTGTGCCGGGAAAATAATCAACGCCGGACAGCCAGAAGAAATGTGCCAGTGGTTTAAGAATAATTGCCAAACATGTGGTCATATCGGTGAGCCAAATTATAAGGGAGTTTAAGAAATGCTTGTTGTCAAGGAATATGAAGCGATGTTTGAAGCCTATGGCAGGGCAGGTGGGAACCTAGATGCCTTGAAAAGTAGAGAGGTAGGCAATCTTGTTATCCATAAAAATAAAGTCCTCAGTACTAACGAGGTTAAGGGGATAAAGGTGGAGACGAAGGAAACAGAAACTGGCGTTAATATCTATCTCTTAGTGGAGGAAGGGGCGAAAATTAAAGACCCCGTCCACTTGTGCTTCGGCGTTCTACCTGAGGAGGGATTGCAAGAAATCGTATTGAAAGTAGAGGCACAAGCCGACAGCGAAATAAATGTGATTGCCCACTGTATTTTCCCCAATGCCGTCGATGTAACACATAAGATGAGTGCCGACATAAATGTCGGGGATAATGCCAAATTCAGTTATCATGAAACTCACTACCATGGGGAATTCGGTGGGGTTAAGGTGATTCCCAAGGCAAAAATCAGGGTGGGCAAGAAAGGCGTCTGGGAGAGCACCTTCGTCTTAATCAAGGGCTGCGTGGGCATACTGGACTATGATTTTGAGATTTTTGGCGATGAAAGAAGCAATAGCGAGCTCATGGTGAAAGTCTCAGGTAAAAAGGAAGACGATATAAGTATAGTGGAGAAAATTCATCTGGATGGAAGGGAAGCTCGGGGCTTAGCAAAAAGTCGTCTGGTGTTAAGTGATAATGCCAAAGCGGTGGTTCGGGGTGAAACATATGGCAATGCTCCCTTTGCCCGAGGGCATGTTGACTGTCTCGAAATCGTGAATGGAGAAGGAGTGATAGCAAGAGCAATACCCGTAGTATATGTGAATAATAAGCAGGCGAAGGTTACTCACGAAGCTGCTATCGGCAGCATAGATAAGAAGCAAATGCAAACATTAATGGCAAGGGGGCTAAACGAGGAAGAGGCAGTTGATATTATTGTGAGAGGTATATTGAAATAAATGAGATAAGAGAGGAAGGATTTTCCATTGCCTTTCCTGTCCCTAGGGTTTTTCTTAAGCAGCGGGTGGGGCTAAACAGGGGACCCTAGGGATTTTAAAAGATAGGAGGAGTAAAACATGAAAATTGTAAGCTTATGTAGTGCAGGCTCCTGTTGCCCGGTGGTCAAGATCACGGATGAGCAAGTGGAAATAGGAGAGAAGGATAACACTTGTGTTCTCACCAAGGCACAGTGGCAGACCCTTAAAGGGAAGATACTGAACAAAGAACTCTAAGGCACGAAAAAACGCAAAAAGTCAAAACCTAGAAGTATAAGCCCCACCCGCTTAATAGAGGCAAAGGTTACTCATAAGGCTGCTACACACTGCTTAGATAAGAAGCAGAAAACCGAAGAAGCAAATCTGGCTGGCCTAACCAAGTGTTGTCGATATCCAGTCACCAACACAATGAGCTATAGCTATAACTACCAATGCGATAATCAAGTGCTCTGCAATCGCCTTCCAAGGCTTTGCCTTTTGTCCTTTAGCAATGATAAAGCTGAGAATAGAAAGCACGGATAGCCCCCAAATTACACTTACCATAATTGCTGTCGAGAGTTCAAAGAGCAAAACCGGAATAACAAATGTTAAGGCAAAAACAAATTTGGAGAAAAAAGTAGAAGCCGTTGATTCCCAAATCTCTTTTGTAGTATGTTTGTTTTCGGATTCTTCAGAGATATGAATACCCAATGCATCCGAGAAGGCATCTGCGACTGCTATTGTCAGTATACCTCCAATAACCGCAAGCTCTGAGCGAGTGCTGGAATATAGTCCTACCATTAATCCAAGCGTTGTTATTATTGCGGAAGTTAAACCAAAGCTAAATCCCACCTTCAGTGAATGTTTCATTTTCCCCATTATACCGTCTTTACCAAGAACCTATCCACTTTCGCATGAAAATAAAAAACGCCCTTTTATCCTGTCATTCTGAGCCAAAGGCGAAGAATCTGAGATTCTTCACTCTGCTTCGCTCCATTCAGAATGACACTTGTGCTCATTTTCTTGATTGGTTGTGGCATTAGGCCATGAGTGTTTCGTCTATAGTTTGCTAAGAGTTGTTTGGCTCTGAGCATTTGTTGGGAGCATCTGCTCCCTCATGGAATAGAACTAGAGTTCGAATTCAGGATAAACTTTATTGATAACACCCGGGGTGCCCCCAATATTAGTACCACCCACAATGAGAGACTTCCGGGGGCCAAACTTCCTCTCCCTTTTGTCCAAATCTTTTCACCCATTTACGAATCACACTGGAGGAAATGTGCCACAGTCTAGCTATCATCTTCTCAACCACTCTTACAGCAAATTACCACCTTGGTAACGATCCCCTGACACAAAAAACAAGTCGCTTTGACAAACAAGGTTTTCAATGATAGGATAGGCGAGCTAATGCGTTTATGCACATATAACCATGTGAAAAGTTATGAAGTATTTCATCAGAGCAGTTAAGGCAATATCCGACGAGACCAGAATCAGGATTCTGAAAGTCCTCATAGAAAGGGAGTGCTGCGTTTGTGAGATAATGCAGGCGATGGATATCTCCCAGTCCCGCGCCTCCCGGAATCTGAAGGTGCTGTACGACGCTGGCTTCCTCAAACTGAGAAAAGATGGACTGTGGTCGCTCTACTCAATAGATAAAGAAGGAATGAAAGAATATTTCTCCGACCTGGTGGAGGTTGTTGGTAAGGCACTTGAAGGGAACAGAGTGGCAGCACTGGACTGGAAACGTCTTCAAAAAGTGGAACGGGTAGGGCCTAGCTGTGTTCGGAAGATGCAAGGCTAAATTTTTTTATGGCTGATAGATGCGTTAATGTGCATTAAGGAGTATTAATAACATGTCAATTGTCATGCAACTTCTTCAAAGTGGGCTTGATGCTTTGTTGGAATACTTGTCGGCACATGTGCTTACCTGTCTGGTACCTGCTTTTTTCATTGCCGGCGCCATTGCTGTGTTCATATCGCAAGCAGCAATCCTGAAGTATTTCGGCCCTCAGGCAAAGAAACTGCTGTCATATAGTGTGGCGTCAGTATCAGGAACAGTCCTGTCAGTCTGTTCGTGTACCGTGTTGCCCCTGTTCGGCGGCATATATAAGAGGGGTGCGGGACTGGGTCCGGCTGTCGCCTTCCTCTACTCCGGGCCGGCAATCAATGTTCTTGCCATTGTGTACTCAGCGAGGCTTTTGGGCTATGACCTGGGGATAGCACGTATGGTGGGTGCTATTATTTTTGCGGCTGGTATCGGATTCATCATGGCCTTTATCTACCGCAAAGAGGAGTCACACAAGGATGCACAGGCTTTTGCTGCGATTGGGGCTGATCCGGAGGGTAAAAGCCTATGGCAGCAGGCTATCTTCCTCGGTACCCTGGTGGGCATCATGGTATTCGCTGCCTCCAAAAACTGGGTTGTTACCGGCATACTGCTGATAGTGCTGGCAGTAGTCCTGTGGCGATGGTTTACCAGGGGTGAGGTTGGACAATGGATGAGGGAAACGCTGCACTTCGTCCGCCTCATTGTGCCCTGGCTTCTGGTAGGCGTATTTGCCGCGGGAATCATCAAGGTGGTTGTTCCCGAATCTATGGTCACAGCTTATGTGGGAGGTAACAGCCTTCTGGCTAACTTTATTGCTTCATTTCTTGGCTCTCTGATGTATTTCGCCACCCTCACTGAGGTTCCCGTTCTCAGGGCATTTATGGATTTGGGCATGGGTAAAGGCCCAGCACTGGCACTTCTCTTAGCCGGACCTGCTCTATCATTGCCCAACATGCTGGTCGTTCGCAGCATTATGGGTAACAAGAAAACTCTCACCTATATTATCTTAGTAGTGGTCTCTGCTACTATTTCAGGATTCATATTCGGGCTGATAGCACAATAAACAATAAAGAGGAGGTAGAAAGTGAGAATCAAGATTATCGGACCTGGATGCGCCAGATGTCACCAACTAGAGCGGGTAACAAGGGAAGTGGTCAAGGAACTAGGGCTAGATGCCAGCATCGAGGAGGTCAAAGATATTAACAGGATAATGGAATATCCTATCCTGGCTACTCCGGGCTTGGTGGTAAACGAGCAACTGCTTTGCTCGGGGCGAGTGCCCTCCAAGGCAGAAGTGACCCAGTTTATTACCACCGCTCTGGTCAAAGAAGAAAAGCCAACGACGAGAGAGTAGGAGCGACAATATTAAAATCTAAAAATTAAGGAGATGAACTTATGGTAGAAGAGAAAGGATGGCAAGATGGTATGCCAACTCATGAGAATGTAATATTCTCCTGCTTTGGCGGTTTTTCAAACACGGGTATAACTAGCGGCTTAGCTTGTCTGGAAGCGGTTAAGGAGCTTGGCTTGGAAAAAGTGGCTATCGGCTGCTTGCCACCAGTGACACTAAAGGTAAAGCCTGTCCTAAGAAAGACTAAGGCGGCGAAAAAGGTCATCACTGTTGATGGTTGTCCCTTGGGATGCAGTCAGAAGATTGTAGAGGAGGCTGGGTTCAAAGTAACCAAGAGCATTGTGTTGGTCAGGGATATAGGCATGAAAAAGAAAGCCCTTCATATGGATATTGGTAAAGGACTAGGACTTGATAAATACATCTCTGAAGAGGAAGTAGAGAGAGCAAAAGAGCTTATTATTGATAGTATTTTAAGGGAGTAACCGCAGTTACAATGAATAAAGTTATCAGAATTCTATACCCTCTCATATTACTATGTTTAGCCCTGTCGCTAATGGCAGGTTGTGCAACATCATCCACCGCACCTCCAGTAACAAATGGAGAAGGGCTATCATCTTTAGGCCCGGCTGACAGGGTTGAGGTTGTTTATTTTCACCGTACACAGCGCTGCCATTCCTGTCTATACGTCGAGGAAGAGACACGCTACACTGTAGAAACCTACTTTGCCGATGAGCTGACTAGTGGTAGGGTGACTTTTGAGACGTTCAATGTAGAGGATAAGGAAAATGCTGACATTGTCAAGAAATATGGCGCTTTTACCTTATCCCTGTTTATCAATATGAGAAGAGATGGCATTGACCATATTGAAGAGGCGACGGATATTTATTTCTTCATTGGCGATGACGAAGCGTTTGTCGAGGCACTGAGGAGCAAAATCGAGAAAAGTCTCAAGGGAGAGGTGTGATGGATTTGGGTGGCATTATGGGAAACCTTAATATCCCAGTGCTCTCAGCGCTGTGTCTGGGACTGCTAACTGCCATTAGCCCGTGCCCCATGGCTACCAACATTGCTGCCATAGCGTATGTCAGCCGCAAAGTGACAGAGCGCAGGTACGCTGTTATGACTGGAGCGCTCTATACGCTGGGACGCATGTTCTCCTATTCCATTCTTGGTGTCCTGATCATTGTGGTGGGACTCGAGATCCCCGGAGTCGCTTCATTTCTTCAGGATTTTGGCGAGCGAATCCTGGGACCACTTCTGATAGTGATAGGACTGCTGATGCTAAACATCAACAAGCTTTCTTTTGGTTTGGGAGGTGGGAAGCTATCTGCGATAGGAGGAAAGGTCGCTGACCGGGGCATAATAGGTGGGTTTCTCCTGGGTGTTATTTTCGCTCTAGCCTTTTGCCCTTATAGTGCTATTATGTTCTTTGGAGTATTGATACCCTTAGCTCTTAAATCTGCCGGCGGTGTAACACTTCCTGCAGTGTTTGCCATAGGTACTGGACTCCCCGTTTTAGTATTTGGCGTTCTTATATCTGCTGGCGTGGCCAGGGTTTCCACCTGGCTCAATGCGCTCACCCGCGCTGAGAAGGTCATTCGTGTGATAGTTTCCATTATCTTTATAGGGGTGGGGATATATTATGTGGTGCTCTGGATTCAAACTTGAGTGTGTTACAATATTACGCTTCTCCCTGTCGCTTTGGGCAAGTAATTGGGACACCAGCCTTGATAGGGCTGAATTGATTAGCTACATCCGTTATGAAGCAGCAACTAAAAAGCGGCAGGCAAAGAACCTTGGTAACCTTAGTGCCAAGCATATTTTTGGGACTGACTCTATTGGCGTCTGGCTCTGGCAAAGTACTTGAGCAAGGGGACGATAAATGTGTTGGCGAATTATCGCAGGAGCTAAATAAAAAGCAGTCTCTGATCTCACTCCATTTGAATGTCCTCAAGGAATGCAATATCGGCAGAGACAGACAAGAAGCTCGAAGAGTTTACTACAGGCTCGGGAATGATAGGTTAGCCAGGTTAGTTCTTAAAAGTGAAGCTCTAATGAAAGAGCTATCGCTGTGCAGATGTCAGGAGGTAAATTATGAAAAAGAAGGAAATTAAACAAGTAGTGAAGGAAAGATATGCCCAGATAGCTAAGCAATGCCAACAGAGCTGCTGCGCAAGTTGTGCTTGCAGAGGCAGCCCCTTGTCTCTAGCTGAGGTCGTCGGATATTTGAGAGAAGATTTGGAACATGTCCCACAAGAGGCGATTATGGGTTTAGGGTGTGGTAATCCCACTGCTATGGCAGACCTGAAAACAGGCGAAGTAGTCCTGGATTTAGGGTCGGGAGCAGGCACAGACGTATTCTTAGCAGCTAATAAGATTGGTCCCACCGGCAGGGTTATCGGAGTTGATATGACGGAGGAGATGGTAGATAAGGCAAAAGGCATCGCCAGGAGTTATGGCTATTATAATGTAGAGTTTCGCCTGGGGGAAATCGAGGAACTTCCTGCCGAGGGTGAATCTGTGGATGTCGTTATCAGTAACTGCGTCATCAATCTCTCTCCGGATAAATCTAAAGTCTTCCAGGAAGCTTACCGCGTCCTGAAGCCCGGGGGAAGGCTCATAGTCTCTGATGTAGTTTCTGAGAGAGTACTTCCCGATGGGATAAAGAATGACCCAGATGCTTGGGCAGGCTGTATTGCCGGGGCATTAGAACAACAAGTCTATTTAGGAAAAATAAGGGAGGTTGGTTTTCATGATTTGCAAGTAGTCCCTAATGGAGGGTTTCACGTGGAGGACCCTGAAGACATGGAAAAGGTGAAGCTTTTGAGTATCACTGTGAAGGCATATAAGTGAGAGAATGAGGCGTAATATAGCTCAAGAAAAGGAAAGAAGGCGGGGCTTGGGAGAAATATCTGAGCCTGTGGGTAGCACTCTGCATCGGGGCAGGTATAGTCTTGGGGAAAACATTCCCTCAAATCTCAGATATATTAGGCAGGTTGACTGTTGCCAATGTCTCTATCCCAATTGCTATCTGTCTGTTTCTGATGACTTATCCCATAATGGTGCAGATAGATTTCAGCCAGGTGGTAAAGGCAGCCAAACCCCAAAGCCAATTATTACCACTCTTGTTACCAACTGGGCAGTAAAACCCTTTACCATGGCTTTCTTTGCCGGGCTGTTCATGGCTGTAGTCTTCAAGGATTTCTTGTCTCCTGAGATTGTCCAAGAGTACCGAGCGGGGATGATTCTCCTCTTGATAATCTAGTATAATAGTGAATACTCGTGATTGCGGGTGGGGTCAACGAGGGCTTTAAATTTTAAAAGGTACGACCGTGAAAATTGTAACTAAAATAGCAGAAAAAATCCTGAACCATTGCAGCAAGTGTGGAGGCTGCCCGATAGCCAAGCTAACAGATACGCAAGTGGAAACAGTGGATGATACTCCATCGGAAACACAGTTGAGCAAGGAAAATCCAAAGTCCCAGCCACTCAATAGAGAGCAACCACAACCTCAACCCAGGCTACCTTTTTGACGTCCAAAACTTGCAATGTTACACTTTCCTCAGCTATGAAGCGAGCCGGTATTTTGTATCACCCTCGGATAGAAAAAGCTCAGAGCCTGGCTAATAAACTGGAAGGCTTATTAGCCACACAAGGAGTCTCTTCCTGGCGGTGCTCAGCCTGGGATGAGGATAAAGCTAGACCGCAAGTCGAGGGCTCAGATTTAATCTTCGGCATTGGTGGTGATGGTACTATTCTTCATATTGCTCGAGTCGCAGCGCCATTAGCGGTGCCAATTTTGGGAATAAATTTAGGTAAGCTCGGATTTATTACTGAGATTGATGGCAACGAGCTGTTATCAAGGCTACCTGATTTACTTAAAGGTGGTGGCTGGATTGAGGAAAGAGCTATGCTTCAAACTCAGTTCGAGGATAAGGTCCTTTACGCGTTAAATGATATAGTATTGCGAAACACTACAGTTCGCTTAGTTAACATAGAGGTAGAAATTGATGGTGCGCCGGTAACCACTTATCGAGCTGACGGGATTATCATCGCCACTGCTACTGGCAGTACCGCTTACTCTCTTGCTGCTGGCGGACCAATTCTTTACCCACAATCCAAAGAAATCATTCTTCAGCCAGTATCCTGCCACCTTGGCTTAAATCACTCCCTGATACTACCTCCACAAAGTATAGTCAATTTAAAGGTTGCTAGCAGAGACACGGCTACACTTAGCCTTGACGGACAGGTTAACTCGCCCTTATCCAGCGAACAAAATGTTATGATAAAGCTCAGTCCTCATATAGCTCGCTTCTTAAGAATTCATCCGCCAACTTACTTCTACAGCTCGCTGTGGCAGAAATTGAGAGGAAAAGAGTATGAATCCTGACATAAAGATTGAAAAGGCAAAGGTAACTGATGCCGCTCAAATGCATCAACTAATTAATTACTTCGCTAATAGAGGTGATATGTTGCCTCGCGCTCTATCTGAGCTATATGAAAATATCAGGAACTACTTTGTAGCCAGGAATAAAAACCAAGTTATTGGCTGTATTGCATTGCACGTTAGTTGGGTTGATTTAGCTGAAATAAAATCCTTGGCAGTAGATGAGCCAAGACAAAATAAAGGAATTGGCTCTTCGTTAGTTCAGGCTTGTCTCAGTGAATCCAAAGAATTAGGTATACCCACCGTCTTTTGCCTTACTCGCAGACCAGTCTTCTTCGAGAAACACGGCTTCCATTTAATCGATAAAATGGAATTGCCCCACAAGGTGTGGGCGGAGTGCTACCGCTGTCCCAAGTTTCCCAATTGCGATGAAGTAGCCCTTATTCACCATATTTAATGTCATCGCGGTGAGCTAAACTTCCTCTCCCTTGACGGGAGAGGATTAAGGTTAGGGTAATGAAGGAAGCGAAGCACCCTCAAAGGAGAGTTATGTTACCGGAGAAAAAGCTATCCAGCCGGGAGATTTATCACGGCCGAGCGGTAAGTCTGCGTGTGGAGGCTGTGCAGAAGCCCAGCGGCAGAAAGGCTACCAGAGAAGTGGTAGAGCATAGCAATTGTGTAGCTGTGGTGGTTCTTGATGACCAAGACAACGTGCTTCTGGTTCGCCAGTTCCGTTATGCCGTGGGTAAATTTCTTCTGGAAATACCTGCCGGCGGCATTGACTCCTGTGAAGAGCCTATTGACGCTGTCCGCCGTGAACTACAGGAGGAGATTGGCTTTCTACCCTGGAAAATAGATAAGCTAGGTGGTTTTTACGCCATCCCCGGCTATGGCACGGAGTACCTGCATTGCTTTCTGGCTAGCGATCTTGTCTCTAGCCATCTTGTAGCCGAGGATACCGAAGGCATAGAGCTGGTCCGGGTTTCTCCAAATCAAATACCTCAGCTTATCGCTTCAGGGGAGATTTGCGATGCTAAGAGCATAGCTGCACTACTCACGTTTCTCTTTATACGGCAAGGGAAATAAGCTCTAACTGTGATACAGCATTAAGCTCTCCTTACAATTCAGGCATAATCCCATAAGGTCTACAAAGCTCACTTCTCAACATCCCCGCTTGACATACTTTCAATGCCTAACTCCTGGCTCGATTTTCGCCACCTCAACCACAGGGCAGGCGCCAATACCGCCACAGCTAATACCGAGGCATAGATTTCAAGCTGCACCATGGTGAGCACATGGGCAGCAAGCAAAATTAGGCTGTAGTCCAATATGATGTGGAGCAGCGCTACCAGAAGGTAGAATTGCCAGCCCTTACCCTTGTTCCAGCCATAGATTGTCAGGGCAGTAGCTGCGGTGTGGAAGCCAATAGCGCTGAACCGCTCCCAGAACGAAATGAGTGCCTGCCATTCCTGGAGTTGCACCGTAGCCCAGGCGAAACCCGAAGCGAAGACGGTATTAAGAACCCAAACTGCCTCGAAGATGCCAAAGCCAGCTCCAGCCACAGCTCCAAGAATAAGAGCATCTCGATTTGAAATGGGGCGGCTACGCCTCATATAAATGATTGGTGGCACTAGCTTCAATCCCTCCTGGACAAGCCCGGTAAATAACATCGCTGGTATTCCAGCAAGCAGCAGATGCTGTTGCAACGTTGCCTGGTCCCAAAAGTGGAGCAGCGCCTGGTTTGCTCCGAATTGCAGGGGGACTTGAACGAAAGCGATGGTAGGACCAAAAATAATCGCTCCACCGGCTAAAACTGCCCAGAGCCATGGTCTCTTATGAACTGGCGGCGCAAAGGCACCGAGCCATATAGCACCCAACGCAAGGGCGACGCCGATGCCCCAGCCGCTGGGATTGTTATAGAAGGATATAAATAACTGCCATATATTTTCCCACATTGGCCATCTCGCTCAATCTATTTGACTATTTCCTGCAGCAAAAAAAATGCTATAGCCATTGTCATATTTCAACAGAGAGGTTGGCTTTTCCACAGCATACCAGAAATATTGCTTCCCGCCAGCCACACCCAATTCTAGCTTCCAAGCTTCAAAGCTGCCAGCCAGCGTCTTCACGTCTTCTTTCCCAATAACACAAATAGTGCATTTGGACACTTGCACATTAGGCCAGATAACGATGTTGCTAAAGTGGGCAGTATATCCTACCTCAAAGGGAAGCGCTCTGAATAAAAGGAATAGAAGCTCATCATTAGCATAGGCATCTTGGGGAAGGCTAACTTCTACTGGACACTGATGACTTTTTGGGGTATTAGCCTCAACTATTAACTTATCGGCAGAAAAATTGACGGTAATTTCCCAGATGCCCTCGGGGATTTGCCCGCCTGGAGGGATAGAGAGGGTGCGAGTCTCCACTACGGGCTTTAGGCTTTTTGCATCTACTACCATTGCGATGTCGTCTGTCATTTGACCAACAATCTGGTGGCAGGTAAGGGTATATGTGTCGATGCCCTGAGAGATGTTGATATTGGCACTACCTATCTTATTTCCATCATGCATTTGGATAGCATAGCTAGTTACTTCGCCTCCAGACCAAGGAATTTGAGACACTTCTAACTCTTCCCCTTTCGGAGCACAACCTACTTGGGTAAAGCAAAGAATAAGAGCAATGGTTAAGGATGCCGCCAAATTTCTCACCTTTTTTCTTCCTCCTTATGATTCGACCCTCCTGTGTGATAGTAAATCCTTCTCTCTCTAACTTTCATAAACTCCAAACCTATCTATGTAAAATGAGGCCTAATAACAATGGATCGATGAACGTAGTTAACAGCACAAGACTCCATACTCTCCCCTTAAGAATGTTGTAATCGGCAAGTAAAGTGTTCCAAGAATTACCTATGACGTAGTGGCCGAAAACAAATTCAAATAAAACGGTTAGCACCAGCCAAAGCCCCCCAATCAAAAGCAAATCAGTCTTTGTGTAGGCTATTTTCAAATTACTGATAAATAAATATGTCACCATTAAAATAACGCAGACTAAGATGATTGTGCTGATGACGTGCCCAGCATATTCCCCTGCTTTAGGTGTGATGAACTTCTCTCTAAATGTTCCATTTAAGATACCCGCAATAACAAATATAAACCAGATTCCAAAAGCATATAGAAATATCTTTGTTCCCATTTTTAACACCATTCTTTATAAGTATTTCCCGAGTGTGTTCAATTTCGTCTAACGTCTTACAGATACCTGAAGTCGCCGAAGGCAATCGGGAAAAATCTTTGATTTCCCTTTCATCCCCTGTCTCATTGCTTAATTTTTGGAGCGACCAGCATATCCTTACCCTGACACTGGACTATCGTGAAAAGACCAGTACTTCCCACAATTTCTTTTGCTCTTGGCATCTTCATATGCCCAGGATCCATAAAGAGGAATCCACCGAGTTTGAGTATTCGGTGAATCTCTCCCAACAGTGCATTGCGATCTCCTATTTGGTGAAAGGTGTCGATGAGTAAAACTAGGTCAATGCTTGAATCTTGAATACCTGCATCGTAGGAATCGACCAAGAGCGCCTCTATGTTTGTTAAACCTTGCCTAACCGCTCTCTCTTTTACGGTCTTGATGGCCAGTGGTTGAATATCTACGGCAAAGACTTTGCCCTTTGGTCCAACCAACTCCGCTATCGGTATGGCGTAACGCCCTGGGCCACAGCCATAATCTACAACTTTCATCCCCTCTTTTAGTGGAATTTTCTTTAAATGTCGTCGCGGGTTCCAGATGAGATCTGTGAACTTCCAAAACCATATACTGACCTTGTAAACGGCATCGGGCTCCGGTTTAATTTTCTTCTCGTTCGCCATTTGATCACCTCCTTTGTTTTTTCAGCATGGTGTCCGTCCCTTCTGGGGTATCCTCTACCCTTTTCACCTCAATAGTGCATTCCGTGACTAGAGCAGCAATCACTCCAAGGGCAGCCAGAACCGGGGCTGCCAGGACTGCTGCCGCAGCTACCGGAACGCCTACCGTTAATGGGATATCTATCAAAGGGCGACCTTTATACAGTATACGAACTCTTCTGATATTTCCCAGATGTATTAGCTCCTTAACCTTGTCAATGAGTTGACTTCCCTCTACGGTGAACTTCTCCGTCATTGTTCTCAACCTCCTTTCACTCTTAATCTTATACTATTGTCTTCAGCCTGTAATCAGGCAAATGGTTGATTTTTGGGGTATACTTCTGGATGATTGTTATATAAAGTGCATTAAGTAGTTGCGCATAAGCCTACAGGGATTAAATTCTAAGCGCTAAATATGAAATGCTGAACAATATAAAAATCCAAAAATTTAGCTTTCAACCATTAGCCGTCAGTTTTCAGGTTACGATTGGTAGCTGAATGCTGATAGCTGTGTGCTCAACTTTGAATTTGTTTAGGAGTTAGATATTAGGACTTAGAATTTCCTCACACCTCATGCGCAGGCGTCTGCATCGTCACATATAAACAAGACACTCTGATCAATTCATCAAAGTAGCCACAGCCCACTGCGTCCATTGGCTACGCAGGTTCCTCGATAGAAGCGGAGCAGAGTGAAAACCACCTTCGGCTAAAAGTAGATCCTTAGGCTGGGTAGCCTTTTCATAGAGCTTCATCGTCAATTGATATGGAATTAAATGGTCTCCTCGGCAATGGACGAAAAGCGTGGGGCAATTTTTGAGCTCACGCAGAGAGAGTGACAATTTGGTTTTTGTTAATGCCCTGAAGAACGCCTGCCAATCAGCTTGTAGCTGGGGACCGGCTAAATATGTCCAGATGCGTGATGCCACGGCGATTGGTTTTGCCAACCATGAAGCTGGTGACTCCGGTGGGCAGGATAAGGCAATTAAGGTGTAAGGGTTAATCTGGCGAGAGGCTAAAATGGCTGCCACAGCTCCTATGCTATGACCTACAAGGGCAATACGCTGGTTATCAACTCCCGGGGAAACCCAGACAGGAAATGCCAGGCATCAATGACATCTCCCACCATATTCCCATCAAATATACCACCACTATGGCCATGTCCATGAAAATCGAAAATGAGCGATGCTACTCCATGCTTTGCCATAATTCGAGCGCTGGGCTCTACCGCTTGGTAGCTTGCCCCCAGGCCATGACACAGGACAGCACCAGGCACAGGGTGTCCTATATTCGGGAGGAGAATTTTTCCTACGAGTTTCGCGTCTCTGCTCCCGAAGATGACAGGCAACTCACTAAACCCTATCGGTGTTTCTTTGCCCATATTGACTTCTTCCTTGACTTCTCTCGCTTTTAGAGAAACCTTCGTCTTTCCAACTTCCTGACACACTGTCATTTAGCATCACCTCTTTTTAGTTATAACGTTATTCCGCTACCCTTGGTTTATCAGCCTATCCTGGCATCTTCAATCTGTAATCAGGCAAAAGGCTGATTTTGCCAAAGCCAAGAGGCTGACCCTCAGGTCAGCCTCTTGGCCAACGGGAGGTCATACTTTAGTATGACTAGAGGCGAATGATTCCTTTCTTAATAGCTTGCGTTACGGCTTCAGTCCGGTCGTTTACCTGGAGCTTCTGGAAGATAGTGGCGATATGGCTTTTCACCGTGCTTTCACTGATGAAAAGTTCGGCGGCGATTTCCTTATTAGCGGCGCCCTTGGTCATAAGCTTGAGCACATCTAGTTCCCGCTCCGAGAGTCCCTCTGGAGACTGCGCCTGATGGGATATCTCGGCGAAGCGGTCAAGCACCTTACTAGCCACTGCTGGCTGAATGAGTGATTCGCCTTTATAAACAGCTCTTATCGCTTTGAATAGCTCTTCCCTGGGGGCATCCTTGAGAAGATATGCCTTGGCTCTGGCCTCAATGCCCTTAAAAATGTATTCGTCATTATCGTAGGTTGTGAGAACAGTGAATTACCCCCCAGCAAGCTGGGGGGGGGTAGCTTAAGACTTTTTGAACATACGTAGTTGGAGGGAGTTTTCTTCATGGATTTGATATTCAATATATTCCCGTATTATGTCAGCAGTAACTTTATCACCTACACTCCTGACAAAATATCCATCACTCCAAAACTCCTCTGCCCACAGTTGCTTTCTCAATTTCGGAAACTTCTTGAATACTTCACGGCCAGACACGGTTTTCAGTATTTGCACAACTTGTGCCGGAGAATACCGCGGTGGTGCCTCAACAAATATGTGCACATGGTCTTCCATGACTTCCTTTGTATCTATCCCGAACTCATATTCCTCAGCAATCCGTTGAAACACCTCTTTCAAATACTCCGAAGTCTCCCCACTCAATATGTGTTTTCTGTACTTAGGTATCCACACCAGGTGATACTTCAAATCCTATACGGCGTGTTTAGTCCTTCTAATCTCCATGCCACAGTTATACAGAGAAAAACCCTTTTCAGGCAAGCACCCTTGCCTCGTCTTACTGCGAGCCACTTTCCTCCCGCCAGCAAGCTGGCGGGTATCCCGTGGAGTTTTCTATGAAACCAAGTATTTTCCCCCAGCTCTCATCCCCTCCCATCTATTTTAGATGCTGGAATTTGATTACGGGGTTATTTTAACAGGTTTTCCTATTCATCAACCTGACCAATAGCTGAATCGGCCGATGTGACGGCTTCTCTAATCTTTACGGTTATACCTAAAGGTAGCCGATAAGGTAAATGCCCTATAAGCCTTGCTTTAATTTCTCTATCACCGCATCGGCTACCTGGCTAGTGCCTACAGCAGTGCCATCTTCTGGACTGAGCTTTAAATCGTAGGTAACATTCTTACCCTCAGCAATGACTTCGACTATAGCGGTTTCTAGTTTCTCAGCACTATCTTCTTCCCCCAAGTAGCGAAGCATCATGACTCCGGATAGCATCATTGCCATGGGATTTGCCTTATTCTGACCAGCATATTTGGGGGCACTTCCATGAGTAGGTTCAAAGACAGCTATGTCATCCCCAATATTGGCACCAGGAGCTATACCCATACTGCCAACCAGCCCAGCACAGAGTTCAGAAATAAAGTCTCCATAGAAATTTGGCAAGACAAGGATATCAAATAACTGGGGCTTCCTTACCAACTCCATGCAGGTTGTGTCCAAAAGCATGTCACTAAATTCTATATCACTATATTTTTTGGCTACTTCACGCGCAGTATCCAGGAAAAGCCCGTCGGAGAATTTAAGTATGTTAGCTTTGTGAACCGCGGTTACCTTTTTTCTGCCATTGTGTCTGGCATATTCGAAAGCAAATGTCACAATCCGCCTGCTAGCTGTCTCCGATATCACCTTCAAGCTTACAGCAGAATCTCTCCTTATCTTTTCCCCAGTAGCATCAAAGACAAAATCTAATAACTCCTTCGTCTCTGAATCACCTACAGCAAATTCGATCCCGGCATAAAGGTCTTCGGTATTTTCCCTGACTACCACTATATCCACATTTTTGTATGGTGTATGTATGCCAGGATAAACTTTATAGGGGCGAAGACAGGCATAAAGGTCTAATATCTTACGCAAAGCTACGTTAACGCTTCTGAACCCACTACCTATAGGCGTAGTCACCGGCCCCTTAAGAGCTACTTTGTTCCTTTTCACAGATTCCAGAGCGCTTTCAGGAAGAGGTGTGCCAAACATGTCCTGAGCTTGGCCACCTATGATGGCAGTATCCCACCGGAACTGGACCCCTGTAGCTTCTAACACCCTCTGTGTTGCCCTAGCCACTTCAGGCCCTATACCATCACCGGGAATAAAGGTTACTCTATGCTGCATCTCATAACCCCGTATAATATAATTTGTAGCTTATAGCCTCACACAACATAACTCGTAGCCTCGAGGCTTTAGCCTCGAGGTGCGGGTCTTCAGCCCCGCACCTACACAAGCTAACCCACTCTAAAGTTGGGATTGCTTCGCTTCCCCTTCACTACACTCAGGGCGTTGGCTCACCGCAATAACAAAATCTTTATGCCTCTGTATATAAGGGATAAGCCCACCTTCCTGCAAAATGGCAAACATCAATGGCGGTATTTTGCCACAACTAAGTCTAACACCAGAGGTCAAATTGATAATCATGCCATCGGTCAAATTAACCTCTAGTTCATCGCCATCACCAATTTTATCAGTATCGCACAATAGGACAGGCACTCCTTGATTTATAGCATTCCTAAAAAAGATACGAGCTACCGACTTAACTAAGATAGCGCTTATTCCCGACATCTTGATTACTACCGGAGCATGCTCCCGACTAGAACCTAGACCAAAGTTTTTTCCCGCCACAAGAAAATCACCTTGCTTTACCTTAGAGGTAAATGCTGGGACAGCATCTTCTAAAGCATGCTTGGCAAGTTCGGGTAAGTTGCTCCTTAAATGGGCAAACCTACCGGGGATAATATCGTCTGTGGAGACACTATCCCCTACTTTAATGGCTTTGCCTTTGAGTACCGAATCGGACATCTTCTCTTTCACCTTAATCCTCTTCCTTCAAAGGAGAAGAGATTATAGATAACGCCTCGTTACATAACCTCCCTGGGGTCTGTGATCTCACCTTTTATAGCTGAAGCAGCAGCAGTAGCTGGACTGGCCAAGTATATCATAGATTCAGGATTGCCCATCCTCCCTTTGAAGTTGCGGTTGGCGGTAGAAAGACAGACCTCACCGTCCCCCAACACCCCTTGGTGAAGACCAAGACAAGCGGCACAACCCGGAGGCAGAATAACTGCGCCAGCTTCAACCAAACTCTGGATATAGCCCCTTTCCATGGCTTGAACCAATACATTTCTTGAAGCTGGTGCTATGAGTAATCTAGTATCTGGATACCTCTTCTTGCCCTGAAGAACATTAGCCACTACAGCTAGATCTTCCAAACGTCCATTGGTACAAGTACCAATGGACACCTGCTGTACCTTGACTCCTTTTGTCTGGCTAACTGGAAAAACATTATCCACAGCATGTGGATGGGAAACCATTGGCTCAAGTTGGTTGAGATTTAGTGATATAACTTGTTCATAATTCGCATCAGCATCGGGATATAGTGGTTTATAACTATCGCCCCTGCCTTGTGTTGCCAGAAAATCGCGGGTGCTCTTATCACCAGGAAATAAGCCCACCTTAGCCCCAGCCTCTACCGCCATATTAGCTATAGTTAGCCGCTGTGACATAGTGATAGCAGATAGAGATCCACCACCAAATTCTAAAGCTTTGTAACTAGCTCCATCAGCCCCAATTTGGCCAATAAGATACAGAATCAAGTCCTTGGCATAAACTCCTTTGGGAAAGGTGCCATTAAGGCTAATAAAAAAACTTTCAGGCACGCGAAACCAGGTCTTACCCAGGGCTAAAACCAGTGCCACATCGCTAGAACCCATACCAGTAGCAAAAGCCCCTAAAGCACCAGCAGTAACGGTATGAGAATCAGAGCCCACAATAATATCCCCCGGCTTGGCGAAATGCTCCGCCACCAACTGATGGCATATTCCATCGCCTACTTCATAAATACAGCAGTCTGTTTCCTTAGCGAAGCGACGCAGAAGCATATGGTCGTTAGAAAGCTGCCCAGTGGGGCTGGGTGCAGCGTGATCCAGAAATATTGCTGTTTGCTGCGGCTTAGCTATAACTTGGAAACCGCTTTCTTCGAATTGCCTTATAGTCAAAGGCCCGGTGGTATCCTGAACAAAAGCTAAATCCACCTCAGCGATGATAATATTCCCAGCTTGGGCATCGCCATGAGATTTAAGACTTAGAATCTTTTCTGCTAGCGTCTTCCCCATTTATGACTGCGCGATTATCGCTATCACGTCTCCCGTTTTTACCTTATCTCCAGGTTTGAATTTTATAGCTTTAATCTTACCACTTTCGGGAGCAGGGAGAGCGTTTTCCATTTTCATGGCTTCCAGGATAGCAACTGCATCGCCAGCCTCAACCCAATCTCCCTCCTTTACAGGAAAACTAATTATTAAACCCGGCATTGGCGCCAGCAATTCTGTTTCGCCTTCAGTCACAGTCGAGGCTTCAGCAGCAAGGGAAACTTCCTCCTTTGTTAGTTGTGCCTCTGGTTTCCCTGCCAGTGAAGCAGTCTCCTCCGGGGGCGGTGCCTCTAAACCATATTTCCGCTTGAGGAACTTCATACCGGTAGTGGGATAAAGGGCATAAATAAGAACATCCCCAATGTCCTGAGCAATGCCTTTAGTGGCCTCCTTTGCTTTGTCCAACTCAAGCGGCAAGATATCAGCAGCTCGACAGGTAATAGGCTTATCACCTCGCTCATAGCCCTTAAGGACTGTTTTCTGCACTTTAGTGTCAATAGAAGCAGGTGGCTTACCGTAGAGACCATAAACATAATCCTTCACTTCCCGGGAAATCATCTTATACCTGCCGAAAAGGACGTTCTGAACGGCCTGAATCCCTACGATTTGGCTAGTGGGGGTAACCAAAGGTGGGTAACCCAGTTCCTTTCGAGTCTTAGGTAGTTCGGCATATACCTCGGGTAAGCGATCAAGAGCATTAGCTTCTTTCAGTTGAGCCACCATATTGGTAAACATTCCGCCAGGGATATGATGCCCTAGCACTCGAGTATCAATCACTGACATCTTTGTAGCATCTAAAAACTCATGATACTTGGGAGCAATGGACTCGAAATATTCGTCTATTTTAATGAGCTGTTCCACGTCGAGTTCAGTATCTCGGGGAGTACCACAGAGAGCTACCACAATTGGCTCTACTGCTGGGTGGGCAGTCCGCAAGGCGAAAGGAGCAACGCAGGTATCGATAATATCTACCCCGGCTTCAATAGCCTTTAAGTAACTCATGCACGCCATTCCACTGGTGAAATGGCTATGAAGATCAACAGGTATCCTCAATACCCTTTTCAGGGCTGTGATCAAGTTATAGGCATCATCGGGGGCAATAAGCCCAGCCATATCTTTAATGCATAGACTGTCCGCTCCCATATCCTGAATTACCTGAGCTTTATTAACGTAATAATCAATATTGTAAATAGGTCCCCCCAGTTTCTCTTCAGTGAGGGAGTAGCACAATGTCCCCTGAATATGCTTGCCACAATCCTTGATAGCTTTAAAAGCAGTTTCGAAATTGCGCTCATCGTTGACAGCATCAAAAACGCGAAAGATGTCAATGCCACAGTCAGCAGCATGGTGAACAAAAGCGGTGACTACGTCGTCGGCATAATTACGGTAGCCCACCAGATTCTGCCCCCTAAGTAACATCTGAAGCGGCGTATGAGACATTAATTTCTTCAAGATGCGAATTCTCTCCCAAGGATCTTCATTTAGAAACCGAGTCATGACATCAAAAGTAGCTCCACCCCAAACCTCCATGGACCAGAAACCGACTTTATCCATTTCAGGAGCGATAGCCTCCAAATCTTCCGTTCGCACTCGGGTAGCCAATAGAGACTGATGTCCATCGCGAAAGCTAAGGTCAGTAATTTTTACTGGATTCCTGTTGTCAATTAAACTCACGCTATCCTCCGTATACAAGATTTGCCCCAAGGCAAAAACAATGGCTTTTAATTCTCAATGGCATTGTTTTGTTAATACTCTGCTTTGTCCCAAACTTCGACTTATAATGATAGTGCTTTTCAAAGAGGAATATTATCATGTTTCTTTAGTGGATTAACAACCTTCTTATTTTCAAGCATTCCCAAAGCCCTGATTACCTTAGGGCGTGTTTCTCTAGGATCAATCACATCATCGATGTAGCCTCTAGCCGCTGCAATGTAAGGATTAGCAAATTTGTCTCGATATTCCTGAATTAATCGCTGTCTAGTCTCCTCAGGGTTTTCCGCTTTATTTATGTCAGCGTTGAAGACAATATTAACCGCCCCATTAGGACCCATTACAGCAATCTCCGCTATAGGCCAGGCATAATTAACATCTCCTCTCAAACTCTTGCTGCTCATGGCAATGTAGGCTCCTCCATAAGCCTTACGGATAATTACACTCACCTTAGGCACAGTGGCCTCAGCATAGGCAAAAAGAACCTTGGCTCCGTGCCTGATAATCCCCCGATGCTCCTGGTCGGTTCCAGGCAAATATCCTGGAACATCAACCAAGGTGACCAACGGTATGTTAAAACAATCACAAGTTCGAACAAATCTGGCTGCTTTATCTGAAGCATCAATATCTAGAACTCCAGCCAGATACATCGGTTGTGAAGCTAAAATGCCCACGCTTCTCCCACCCATTCGAGCAAAGCCCACAATAAAGTTACAAGCGAATCCCCTATGAACCTCCAGGAAGTCACCGTTGTCCACCACTTTGGTTATAATCTGTCTCATATCATACGGCTTAGAGGGATCTGAGGGAACAATGCGGAGCAGTTCCTCGTCAGTTCTGTTAGTGTCATCTCCGCCATCTATAAGTTGCGGAGGTTTCTCGTAATTCTGAGGAAGGAAACCTAACAATTTACGCACTAGTCGAAAACACTCCTCTTCAGTGTCAACTGCGAAATGAGCATTGCCACTTTTTGTAGCATTTACCATAGCCCCACCCAAGTCCTCCAGAGTGACCTCCTCATCAGTTACCTCTTTGACAACTTCAGGGCCAGTAATATAACTTTGCCCTATACCCTTAACCATAAAAACAAAGTCAGTGATGGCAGGAGAATAGACAGCACCTCCAGCAGTGGGACCAACTATCACCGAAATCTGAGGAACTGTCCCTGAATATATAGTATTGAGGGTAAAGATATTTCCATAGGCAATAAGGCTATCAGCACCCTCTTGAATGCGTGCTCCTCCCGAATCAAGTATGCCCACAAAAGGAGCACCATTCGTAGCGGCTAAACTCATCACTTTACAAATCTTCTGAGAGGCTACCTCTGATAGCGAGCCACCAAAAACGGTGAAGTCCTGAGAAAAGGCGAAGGTAAGACGGTTATTAACTTTGCCATATCCAATAACCACTGAATCACCAGGGAAATGCGCCTGCTCCATACCAAAGTCAGTGCAACGGTGAATCACAAAAGGGTCAATTTCTTCGAAAGTTCCCTGGTCAAACAACAAGGCAACTCGCTCTCTGGCGGTTAATTTCCCCTTGGCATGCTGCGTCTCAATGCGCTTAGACCCGCCACCTGCTTTGGCTTCCTCTCTAAGTTTATTTAATTGAGCTAACTTTTCCTTAATCCCCATTTCTTCGCCTTTTACTGTTTACTCAATCTGCATATTTTAATAGCTTTCTCTGCTATAATCAATAATATGGCCAATTATGACAATCACAAATTGCGTGCTCCTGGTTCTACTCAATATAACAAGAGCATTTTTTTATCAGGGCAAACGCTCTTAACGCTGGGCAGGCCTATCCTTCCGGCTAATTCACGTAAGAGCGATGCCCTTATCAGGGGTTGGCGATAAATTGCCTACTGCTTATCTTTGTCTTGGCTCAAATCTGGAAAACCGGGAGAGAAATTTGACACAGGCTCTAACATTGCTCTCCCACAAGGTGAATGTGGAGAAAACCTCGTCTATCTACGAAACTGAACCAGTAGGCTATAAAGACCAGCCGCTTTTCCTTAATCTAGTATGTCAAATTACAACCGATTTGAATGCTGAGGAACTTCTTCATCTAGCCAAGGATATCGAAAACAAAATGGGCAGGATGCCCGGCAGGCAAATAAACTCGCCCCGTCTTATCGACATAGATATCCTTTTCTACGGCGATAGGATTATCAAGGCTCAAAACTTAACTATCCCACATCCTCGTTTAACAGAGCGAGCTTTCGTCCTTATACCATTGGACGAAATTGCCCCGGAGCTAGTTCACCCCGAGCTAGACAAGAGCATTGCCGAATTAGCTAGCAGCGTGAAGGGATATAATGGAGTGCGAAAATGGCATTATATGAAATGACCAATTTCACCCTCACCTTATCCCTCTCCTATCAAGGGAGAGGGATTTTATACGAGACTATGCGGTTAACCACAATAGGGAATAAAGCATTTTTACATTTTTAATTGTAATTTTGGTTTTTTATCTTCAATTTTTGATATTTGTTGGTATTGTTTAGAATTTAGATATTCGGATTTCGATTTTGAGCTAGGAGGTTTTAATGTATCAGCTATTCGTAGAAGAGCATTTTGATGCTGCTCACCGTTTGAGAAACTATCATGGTAAATGTGAAAATCTACATGGGCATCGCTTTAAAGTGGTAGTTTGTCTGGAAGCAGCAAAGCTTGGTGAGACTGGTTTAGCCTATGATTTCGCAAAAGTTAAGCAACACCTGAGGGAAACTTTAGCTCGATTTGACCACGCTTGCCTCAATGACGTATCGCCCTTTGATAAAATTGAGCCGTCTTGCGAAAATCTTGCTACCACCATATACAATGAACTTCAGCACCATTTTTCAGGGTCGCCAGTAAAATTAGTGAATATAGAAATCTGGGAATCTCCTACAAGTGGAGTGCTTTATCGGCCTTAGCCTAAGCTCATTCGCTTGGCGGCAGTAAATTGGGGATTGTGTCTATAATGGGATAGGAGTATTGACAGTTGGGACAATATAAAGAGCCAGTGACAACCTCCTCTCCTTCCTCTTCATCCACGTTAAGTTGCAATCCACCTTTACATACAGGACAGGCTAAAATTTGCACTAACTCCCTTCTCATCTTAGCTGCAGATTATATCAGATAAACATTAAAAATAAGACATGGAAGGAAAAAGATGGTATAATTATCTACTATTTTATAAGGAGAACAAAATGACAATCCAGATTCGGAAAACTTACAGAGGTATAAACCTTGAGATGCTTTACGCTGAAATACGGGACTTACTACAGAAGCAAGGAGTTCTAGCTAGCACGGCCAAGACGCAAACATACGGCCTTCCCAGTGGGGAAACACAATCGCGTAGCATGTTGGTACTCAAAACACAAGCTGCGCAAGAGAAAGACCAAAAAGAATGCGGCAGCATAGATATCATCGGCTCACCTAATGATGAAACAAAAATGCTCCTTGATGTAGATGAAAATCTTTTCTCCCAGGAAAAACTCTCCGCTTTTCAAGAAAACCTCAATTTTACCCTTGGCTCATACGAAGTCAGGTGGTAAATAGCAAGCTTGGAGAGAGCCATCAAAGCATAGATTACCCCCGATATCAGGTGAACCATGGGAGAAATCAAGCAAGAACGAAGAGAGAAGCGGCGGGCGAGGGAAAAGACGAAAATACCTCAACATGGGAAAAGCCTGGCAAAGATATATAGGGACGCTGTATCCAAGAGAGCAAAAGACACAAAAACCCGCAACAATCAAAGTGAAGCTGAGTAGCAATATAGTAAAGAAAGCTTTTCTCAGAGGTCCAATTGTAGTCTTGATTTGTCTTGCTATTGGCTTCGCCATAGTTTACGGCAGCGACTGGCTCCTCCAGCAGTTGGGGCAGCTATGGTATTAATCTTCCAGCTCTCGGACTTTTCAGGTAGTCAGAAACTTTAATCAGACTCTGAAGATCAAATTGCCTATTCGAGCAAATATGAAAGAAAGCAAGCCAACCTGAGCTGCCTTCTTGCTAAGGCAAGCCTCGCCTCAATTCAAATACCACTGGGTTTGCCGCGTCGGGGCAGGCAACAATAGCCTTGCACGGGTCCGCTTCCCAGGGAAACGAGCCTCCAAACTGCAATACCTGAGCGAAGGGAAAAAGCGTATAAAACGCCCAAGAACACATGTCACACGGAGTCTTTTGTCCCATGACGAACTCATCGCCAACCTTGTGCCCGACTTCACAAGTCCCCTTCTGGGATATAACCCTGGCTATCACATCAGACATCTTGCCCTCGAAGCGTTTTCAGTATATGCTCCACAGAGCGAAAAAGTCTAGCTATCTTACATAGCGACCAGGCAATGCCGCTCGAATTTCAGAGTTCGCTTATCTGTCCCCATCAGGCTTGACTTTTCCTGCACATTTCTTGCCTAATATAGAAACAAATTTAATATGTATTTCCGTAAACTTTGAGATAGTTTGCTATAAGCAGAAGAGCAGCAAAAAGCACCCTTGTAGAGGAGAGGCTTGTCCCCTCCCCATGTGCGGGAGTTCATAAAATGAGGGATGGAGGTTTTTGGATACCCTGAGGTAGTTTGTTATGAACATGAGGGAAGACGCCACAAAGATCATTGATGAGGCTATAAAGGCAGTTTATCCTGAAGACGCGGTTAAAAAAGCGCTGCGGGATTTTGAAAACGAAAGGGGAGTAAAAGTCCTGGCCATAGGAAAAGCCGCCTGGAGAATGGCCAGGGCTACCAGAGAAAGCCTGAAGGGCCATATTTCTGAGGGTGTTGTCATAACAAAGTATGGCTACTGCATGGGAGATATCGAGGGCTTTGAGATATTTGAGGCAGGCCATCCAATACCTGACGAAAACACCATCAGGGCGACGCATAGAGCACTGGACATTGTAAGAGACCTTAAAAAAGATGATCTCCTGCTCTTTTTGGTTTCCGGCGGAGGTTCTTCTCTCTTCGAACTTCCTGCAGAAGATGTCAGGCTTGATGATTTAATAAATATAACCGACCAACTTGTAAAGTCAGGGGCAGCGATTGCGGAGATAAACGCAGTGCGCAAGCACCTTTCCAAAATTAAAGGAGGACGTCTGGCTGAAATCGTAAAGCCCGCCAAAATCTTCTCCCTGGTGCTTTCCGACGTCCTTGGCGACAGATTGGATACTATCGCTTCTGGCCCCGCCTATCCTGATTCCACAACTTCCCAGGACGCACTGAGGGTAATTCAAAGATACGATATAAGGGTTCCACAAAGAATCCTGGATGCCTTGAAAAAGGAGACGCCGAAGTCACTGGAAAACGTCGAAACAAGGATAATCGGCAGCATTGCTATAGCCTGTGAAGCCGCTAAAGGAGTCGCCGAAAAACTCGGGTACAATTCAACGATATTCACAACAATCCTGGATTGTGAAGCAGGTGAAGCCGGAGCTTTTTTGAGCGCCATTGCCCGTGAGATCGTCTTAAGAAACCAGCCTGTGAAAAGACCCTGTGCTATAATTCTGGGAGGGGAAACCATAGTCCAGGTACGAGGAAAGGGACTGGGCGGAAGAAATCAGGAGCTAGCCCTTTCCTCTGCCCGCGGCATAGCGGGATTAGATAATATCCTGGTAGCCTCTGTTGCCACCGATGGCACAGATGGCCCTACCGACGCCGCCGGTGGTGTTGTAGATGGACAAACAATGATGCGCCTGGCAGAAAAAGGCATTGACGTGGAAGAGGTGCTAAACAACAACGATTCCTACCACGCCCTTGAAGCGTCCGGAGATTTATTAAAGACGGGCCCAACGGGAACTAACGTTAACGACTTCATCATACTCCTGTGTGGGTAATCGAAGGGAGATCAATCTGATTTCAATCAACTTTAAAGGAAAAAGATATTCCCCCGCGTGTAATCTATACTCCATCCAACAAAGAGTTCCCTTACTTTATTGACTTTTAGATGATGTATCCCTAAAATAAAATTAGCATTTCCAATGGCTAGACGACGGTATGCTCACCCAATCGCTAATATCAAGGAGGTGATGGTAGAGTGAGTGCGAGGACTACAGGATTCCGTCTAAGCAAAAGGAGGAGAAGATGGCAGAGAGTATTTACAAAATAATTGAGCTGGTAGGGACTAGCACCGAGTCGTGGGAGAAGGCAGCCACAGCCGCTGTAAAGATGGCTTCGCAGACACTGCGTGATCTCCGCATCGCTGAGATCACGCAGTTAGATATGCAGCTTGAAGAGGGGAAAATTATCAGCTACCGCGCGAAGGTGAAGGTCTCTTTCAAGTACGAAGGAAAGGAATAATCTCAAATCCAGCACAGGCCCATTAACCAGCCATAGAAACAGGCTACAAAACCGGTAACCAGTAAAACTAGAAGAGCTTGATGACGGGGAACTACTGCAGGCGAGATGCGAACAAGTTAAGAAATATATGACTTCCTTAAACTAAGAAGGAACACGAACTTAGCTGAAGCAACTTAAAAAGAGGCAGGTCGAATTGACCTGCCTCTTAAATTTTCTTGGTAGCGGGGGTTGGATTTGAACCAACGACCTCCGGGTTATGAGCCCGAC